>JANSWS010000632.1 GCA_024743355.1 bacterium | reverse complement strand
GCTGTGCAGTCCGATCCGATGCGTTTCGCAGCGGAAACTGCTGATCGGGTTTCATCACGCGGAACGATGATGACTACTTACCGTGAACGGTTAAATTACGCTCGCCAGATTCAATCAATTGCTCACGACCTCGCGTTTCTTGGGCCGTGGAACCATTTGAGGGCGAATGCGGCGACCATACCGCAGATGCACAAAACTAACAGGAACGCAAAGCACCAGCGATAGCCGGCCAGCACGTTTCCGTCTGCTCGTGCTTCGCGAATCAACCAACCGGTAAGCGGCCCCATATAGATTTCGGGCGCATAGCCCACAAAGGAGATGATCCCAACCGCCGAGCCGGTCAAGCGTCTGGGAATTCCCGCCTCTTCCAGAAGTGCGAAATAGATTGCACGCAGGGCAAAAAAACCGCTGCAACTTACGCAGAAGTTGGCAATCAACAACCACACCCAATTGGGCCGCGGCGGGACCAGTAGAAACCCCAGATAGGCGAGTATGAGCATCACGAAAGCAACTTGGATTGTGACACGTACTCCCAGCCAGCGGTCGGCAATCCAGCCAGCGGCCAGGGCTGCGGCAAAGCGGAGATAGCTGACGTTAGCGATCAATTTGGCCGAGTTTGCTCGCGTCAGACCATACGCGTCCTCGGCATAGAGCCCATAATTATCCAGCATCTTGAATGCGCTATAGGCAGCGATAATGACAAGCGCTTGCAGCCAAATGGCCGGAGACCGAAGCACGATCACCAGACGAATCCAGATTCCTTTGGCTTTGCGTTTCCAATCCGCATTGCCCGTTGTCGTAACGGCCAGATCTTTCGAATCGGGTACGAAAAACCAAACGCAAACGGCCGCTGCCAAGCAATAGAAGCCATAGGACAGTATCAGACGGCGGACGGCCACTTTTTCCAGGACTGGATCGAGATTGCGTTCATCTCCCACTATCCAGGCGAAAGCCAAGGCAGCTAGCGACGCGATCAGGGCCGAGGCAAGTCCACGCCCCGCGTCCAGCACGCCGAAGGCCCGGCCCTGTTGATCTTCGTGAGCCCATTCTCGCGTGGCACGAATCAGCGGAGCCCAAAATGCGAAAATCGTAGTGACACCCCAGTATGCAAACAACACACACATTCCGCCAAACCCAGGGAAAGTCGCCATGTAGGCACTTCCCAACGCCGTTGCAATCAGAGACAGGGCCAACAGCTTTCGCGGTGAAAAACGATCCGCCAAGGGCCCACCCAGAAAGTAGCAGGCAGTGGCAAAAACACCGTAGATGGCTCCCAGTTGGCCCAGTTGAAATTCGTCGATGCCAAATGTCGCCAGCAGCGAAGACTTGAAGTAGCGCCCCAAATGAAAGGCAGGAAGAAAGACGGTTTCTCCAGCGAAGATCAGACTGGCCATCGTCAGCACACGATAGATCCGACTCGATTCCGCCTGCCTGCCGGGTTTCTTTTGCTTCAAGATTTTCGCCTCTTTAAAGGCCGTCATATTACCCCGCATTCAGGGCGCGAACTAGACATGCATTGGGGGACACGAATTAAATGGAGCGATCGCCATTGGTGGCAGCTTTGGCCAACTGGAAATCAAACTGGAAATGGGCTGGCAAGTCTAATCCGCATCTTCGGACGCGCTTCGCGCCAAAGTGGCTCTGAGTTGCTCAATCCGTGTTTCCAGTTCACGTACTTCATGTCGTTTTTCCTCGAGCAATTCCTCCAACTTGCGGACGTGTTTCTCGGGATTTACGCGGAGCAGTCGATTTAATACTTCCAGAACCATTAAAGCGCGTAGCCCTCGCATGGCGACGCCGCGCAGTCGGTAGACACGCACAGCCCGAGACAACTGCTGAACTTTGCCGAATTTCAGCAGCTTGGTTGCCCGCAAGACCCGCAAGGATCTAAGGAATGAAATCAGCGGCAACAAAATAATGGCCAAATCCAGCCAATGCTTCTTACAGTAATTCAGTTTTTTGTCCGTGATGGATACCATCACGATGAACTCCACAGCGAAGGCAAACCAAATCAATCCCGTACTGAAGTGCAATACACTCCGCAAAATTGGGTAATTGACAATCCGCTCCTTGAAAATGAAGTGCAGTGCCAGTACGGGTAGAATGAGCAAGGCAATCCAGATCATAGGAACGCTAAAAGCGCGCTCCATGCGACTTCGCAATTGTCGGTCCACGTCCTGAAAGCCAAGCTGTGGAAGCCATACTTGCTGAGACGCACCCCGCCGCCGCGCACACAGGCGTAAGGGGGGCAACAGGCAATAGACGAGCCAGTAGGGATGCCGCCGGCGAAAGCTAGACCAGTTCTTCGAAGTAATCCAATACGCAGCTTGTTCCGCCACGAAGGCAATCCACAGGATTCCCAGCAGGATGGCACAAACACGCCCGGCCTTGAGCGCGGCAAGCTGATACGCTTTTTCCTGAGCAGCCAATACCTCCAGACTCTGGCCTTCGGAAACCATGGCCAATACATCATCCGAATGTTGGTCAAGCAAAGTCGGCTCGACGTCAATCCACAGCACGATTAAGGCTGCGACCAAGGCCAAAAAGACGAGCGATGCGTAAAACATGCTGGCCGCAACGATCTCATCCAAAGTTCCTAAACGCGTCCGCTTGAGTTCCAAAAATCTCCCCCAAGTATTGCGACGACCAAGCGTGGGAATGCCTTTGTGGCTGTAGCACGTCAATTGACCATCTGGATCCAACCAAACTCGCTATGATTATAGCCCCAACGCGTGAGTTAAAAATTTTGACGGGAATTTGAGAACTTGGCGAAAAATGCAGGCGAAAGTCTGTGGAGTGGACAATTTAAGACGGATCTTTGACGGTCCACCTTCTGGCGAACGTAGCTACGCTCGCCAGAGCGTGGT
>JANSWS010000200.1 GCA_024743355.1 bacterium | reverse complement strand
TCCCAGCCCCAGCCAGCCCAGGGCGGTGAATGCACCGGGCGCCAACGGATACTTGGATGCATAAGCTGGCTGCAGAATGATGTGGAACGACTGAAACGGCTGCCACAACTCAGGAGCAGAATTTGCCAGTCGGCCATGCAGAAGCGTATCTGCGGCCAGCAGATTGCTAAACTCGTCGTGAATTCTTGGTACAAAGGGGATCCACCATCCAACCAGGGCTGCGAGAAATACAGCCAGACTGCCGATTGCCAGCAGAGCCAGCCGCCAACCCCAGTCAATCTTTAGAAAGCTCCCCCAGCTAACTGTCTCACTCATCCAATGACTTCATGGGCTTGCGACAGAGAATCAGATATTGGGCACCCAGAGGCGAGTACCCCAGGGGACGTTCCATCCATCGCAAAAAGCCCAACGCCTTAGGAAAGAAGAACATACTTCGAACCGCTTCCAGCACGAATCCGGCTTTCCGTAAACGTCGTCTTGATTCGAGCATCGACAGACAGATCGCGTCACGATCAAACGGGATCCTTGACATGACTAATCGCGTGCCTGGGTTCCAGGGATTGTTCTCGAAAAATGCAAACCTGCCGCCAGGTCGCAACCAGCCGTAGATGTCGCTCAAGGCATCATCGCGTTCGGCAAGCGGTATATGGTGAAAGACGCCCGAAGTGTGAACCAGGTCGAAACTCGTATCGGGGATACTGTTCGAATCCGCCGACCACTGGTAACAACTTTCGGGAAATCTCTGACGGGCGCATTGAATGGACGCGTGGGAACAATCTAACCCTGCGACATGTGAAGCTCCCAGCAAGGAACGCAAGGCAGGGGCCGCGTTACCCACACCGCAGCCGAAATCCAACACCGTCTTGACCTCGGCGGCTCGCGCCCGCAGCAATTCCGCCAAGTATGACAAACGCCCTTGCACGAAGAAGTCCGCCGACTCGCCGCTCAATGTCAGCCCCTGCTGAAGCTGCTGGTTGTAGTTGTCCGCCGCCAAGTCAAATGTGGTTGATGCGTCTTGCATGGCTGCCCTTTATCTCTATCCACTCTGCTTGCGAATAGCCAATTGCGTACAGAAAAGACTCCAGCTGAACCTCCGCCAGGTTGTTTACTTCCAGCACCGCGATCCAACATGGGTGCGCTGGCGACGGAAGCAGATCAGCGCCGTGCCATTCTCAGAATGCTCAGCATGAACCCGCTGAAGGCCCATTGCACACCCAGCGCGATAGCCGCCGCGGAAGGTATGATCCACCGCATGGTGCTCGAATAGTCCAAGGGTCCAAACCCCCCGGCGGCCCAATTCCAGGACTGCCAGGCAATGCCTGCCGTACCGGCGATGATGAAACCGCAGGATATCCACAGCGTCCGCTCCAGGGAAAAAACCTTGGCAAAGCTTTCGATCCGCGGGTCTTGGGGCAGAATGCCTTCCGAGGCGGCAAAGCTCTTGGCAAACACCGCAAAAGATGCCACCTGCGATGCTACCAACAGACACAGGACCGAGACCAGCAGAGTGTGAGCGTCAAACACCACACCCGCCACGGACAGCTTGCCCAGCACAAGCACGCAACCCAACAGTCCCAAACAGGCCAACAGCAATCCGGGCAGTAGGAATGTCCAACGTGGGCTGAGCATTAAAAAGAACCGCAGTGTCCGCCAGCCGTCTCGAAAAGTCCGCAAGTGAGGCCGGTGCGACTGACGGCCATCTGGATGCAAGGTAATCGGGACTTCTTCTATTTGAGCGCGGAACAACGTACTCTTGATGATCATTTCAGTGGCGAACTCCATGCCTGTACAGCGTTGGTTCAGCCGCTCATAGAGCTCCTTCGTGAAGCCCCGCATGCCGCAATACACGTCGTTGATTTGGGCGCCAAACATCTGCTGAACCAGCCAAGTCAGGGCTGGGTTGCCGAGCTGATGCAGCCAGGGCATGGCACCCGGCATGACGCGGCCACCACCTGCTGGCAAACGGCATCCTTGCACCAGGTCCGCTCCCGCTCTTAGTCGTTCATAGAACCGGTGGGACTGGCTAAAGTCATAACTATCATCAGCATCACCCATGATCACAAATCTGCCGCGAGCGGCTTCAATGCCGCCCATTAAAGCAGCCCCATAACCAGGCTGTGCTACATGCACGACGCGAGCCCCCAGCGCTTGTGCAATGGCCACGGAATCGTCCTGGCTGCCGTTGTCGGCTACCACGACTTCCCCCGAAATCCCCAATCGCTCGATAGACTTTAAAGCCTTTTCAACACATGTGCCCAAAGTATCCGCTTCATCCAGGCAGGGAATGACAATGCTGAGTTCAATCTCCGCAGAAGATTCCCTCGAAACGGGATGCTGGCAGGGCACTTGAGCTTGAGCAACTTCCGCTTGCTCAGCAGCCAGCAGCTCAGCCATGCGGTCCAATTGTCCTTCAACGGACTTGATCGCGGCCGCGGACTTCAGGCCAGGTTGCTTCTCGTCGAGTTGCGGCTCTTGTTTTTTTGTTTTTGACATTGGAAAGCCTCGATCTCATCCCCCCGTTGAGGCGAGTCGTAGCTGGAACGCTGCCAGCGTTACAAACTCGCCACGAAAGGCTAAGTCGAGACTCCAGGATGTCAAAATAAACGGCTTCGGAAACGCAGACGCGATGCGACAAGCATGACAGTTGTAAGGAATATACAGATGCTTGGGGCGGCGAACGAGAATTGCTCCAAACCCGATTGTCTCGGACAAACTATACGAAAAACATCCAGTTCGTCGCCGTTGTGACGCCCTTGGCCGCGACTCTCGATGCTTTCCGGATAGGTGCTCAGTCAGCTGCTCGCGGGACTGTCCTCAAAGGCAGTCGTGGGACCGAGCTATTAAACAATCAATTCGCCGATCCCCACTTGCTGCTTGGCCTGGCGATAGGAGCTGAGCGCATCGGGCAGCAACTTCTCCAGATCCGAGGCGCGCCTTTCATCGGTTGGATGGGTGGACAGGAATTCGGGCGTTTGCGGCCCTTTCGACGCCTGGGCAAAGCGAGTCCAGAATTTCGGGGCTTCGGCCGGATCGTAGCCAGCTTCCGCCATCAGCATCAAACCGATATGGTCCGCTTCGGATTCGTGCTTGCGACTATAGGGAAGTACCACTCCGTATTCGGTTGCCATCCCGTAAGCTTGCAACCACATGTCCTTCGTCACCTGCTCTTTGTTCCGCATGGCATAACTGACCACAGTCTTGACACCATTGACTGCGGATTGCTGGCTCATGCGTTCTCCGCCATGCCTGGCCAGAACGTGCGCCACCTCGTGCCCCATCACGACGGCCAGGCCTGCCTCGTTCTGACAGATGGGCAGGATTCCCTCGTACACAACAATCTTGCCACCCGGTAAGGCATACGCATTCATTTCATCGCTGGCGACGACTTTCGTCTCCCAGTTGTAATCAGTGCGGTCGCTGGCCAGGGCGATCCGATTTGCCACTCGTTCCACCATCGATTGGAAGCGTGGGTTGGATGCCCCCGGCTCTTGCTCGGCGACTTCCGAGAAAGCCTGGACGCCCATTGAGACCTCGTTTTCTTCCGGAATGAGCATGAGCTGCCGACGCCCCGTGATGGGTGCTGACTTGCACCCCAGACAGCCTACTCCGGCTATTCCCGCACCGGTCGCGTAGAGCAACCACTCCCTTCGATCCATGCTAGCACTCCTGGTGAGACCGATGTCGGAGCCCGCGGTGCACCCGCGTTCTCTCTCCCCGGCATCCGAGCCTGATATTACTGACCATTGACTATGAACATCGTCGGCCGGATTCTGGCGAATTTTCGCGGCTGAGTGAAGGGCGTTTTGGGGAACTCAATTCGTGTTTGTGCGCGACAAAAATGGCTTATTGAACGGCGGATTGCTATGCTAATACGAGCGTCCGCTGCGTGGCGTTTCGTTGCTAAGGCGAGCGGCAGATGAAAATTTCAATCGTAGCCACCGTCGTCAGATGGTGGACGACGTCAACCACACTCTGGCGAGTGTGGCTACGGGTAAGTCGACCACACTCTGGCGAGCGTGGCTACGGATAAGTCACCACGCTATGGCGAGCGTGGCTACGGGTGAGAATGCATCTGCGGCTCGCCCAAGCGACTTGCCGCTGGCGTTCTCTTGGCCCCCATACGCTGAGCAATCCTCTCCCAAGAAAACGGTGCACCCCAGGTGACCGGTAAGACACCGCTTTCAGGTTGCGGAGGGAATGCAGGAATACAAATCATGCCGAACATACTGCTGGTTGAAGACAGTCCGACGCAGGCCATGCAAATGAAAGTTCTGCTGGAGTCCGCGCATCACCATGTTGTTTGCTGCGATGATGGCATGGCCGCCTTGGAGCATTTAGCCTCAGGCGTGAATGAAATCGTGGTCACGGATCTGGAATTGCCGGTGATGAATGGTTTGGATCTGGTCAAACGTATGACCATCGACTTTCCTCACATCCCTACCATTTTGGTGACCAGCCATGGCTCGGAAAGATTGGCCGCCGAAGCGCTTCGCAATGGCGCTGCCGCCTATGTCCCCAAGGTGCTGCTGAGCGAGATGCTACTTGGTACCGTAGAGGATGTGCTGGGTGTTTTGCGAACTGATCGCAGCTATGCCCAGTTAATTGACTGCACCGTCGAGAACCGACTTGTGTTTGAACTTCCTAATGTTCCCACTTTGGCAACCAACGCGGTGAATCTGGTGATGCAGATGTGCACGGGCATGAAGCTGTTAACGGGCGCCCAGAGCTATCGTGTGGGCACCGCGCTCCAACATGCGGTATCCAATGCCTTGTACCGAGGTAATTTGGAGTTATCTTTCGCGGAATACCGCCACGTTTTGCCAGAAGAGGAAGAGATGCAATCGCCCAGTCCCTTGTTGGCGGAACGCATGCGGCAACAGCCCTACAAGGATCGCAAGATCCACTTGGATGCGCGATTGATGCGAGATGTCATCCGCTTTGTCGTACGTGATGAAGGCAGGGGCTTTGACGTGCCCAAGCACTCCGCAGCGGATGACGAACATGCGCTCAGCAGCGTGCACGGACGTGGGCTTCTACTGATTCGCAATTTTATGGACAAGGTCAGCTTCAATGGCCCGGGCAACGAAATCACCATGGTGAAGCACTGCATACGCGAATAATCTTTGTTTATGGCCGAGGTACCAACGTGCAAATGGAGAGCTTCGATGCAATCCATGCTGATTGAACGTGGTGGAGGGACCAACGCACTTCCCAGCAGAACCTTGCTGGATCGTATCAGCGATCTGGCCATGGTGCTCTCCAACGACGGTTGTCGGCTGCTATATCTCAACCCTTCGGCCAAAAGCCATCTGGATTGGCTGGTCGCCGCGAAACACGCCTGGTCGGATTGGCGTGAGCATTTCCTGGACGTACAGAGTCGCTCAAGACTGCAAGAACTCGTCGACTCCCAGGCGGAAACACTGGATCGGCAAGCGATCCTTTCGCTGAATTTGCAACGCCCCCATGCAGGCCCATTGCGTCTGGATCTCCACACCGCGATTTTTGGTCCACAAGAACTGCTTCTACTTGCGACCTGTCCCACGGAAGCCGGGGAAACTCTGCGGCAGGCCGAAGCGAGATTCCGATCCGTTGTCGACAGCCTGTCAATCAAATTGGTGCTCAAGGATCTGGAAGGTCGCCGGATATTTGCTAATCAAGCCTATTTGGATGATCGTGGACTCACGCTCTCCGAGTTCAGGGGTAAGACCGATGAAGAACTGTTTCCCGAAGATATCGCGGCAAAGTTTCGCGAGGATGACCAGCACGTAATCCGAACCGGAGAAGTGCTGCATAAGTTCGAAGAAACCACTGGCAAGGACGGTGAACGTCGATGGACCGAGATCATCAAGGGACCACTGGTCGATGCCGATAAACGCGTTACTGGAGTCCAGATTCTCCTGTGGGACGCCACGGATCGCCGTGAAACGGAACTTGCATTAGAACGCGAACGCTATTTGCTGCACGCACTGCTGGACAATGTTCCCGACTCGATCTATTTCAAGGACCAGCAGAGCCGGTTTGTGCGTATCAGCCGCGGGATGGCTGAGAAGTTTCAAATGCCAGACACCAACGAAATTATTGGCAAGACCGACGCAGACATCTTTTCAGAAGAGCACGCCCAACAGGCGCGTCTCGACGAGCTGGACATCATGGAAACCGGCAAGCCGATGATTGCCAGAGTCGAGCGTGAAACTTGGCCGCACTTGCCTGACACCTGGTGTTCAACCACGAAGATGCCCTTGCGTGACGCGGAGGGACATATTGTTGGAACCTTCGGGGTCTCCCGAGATATCACGGATTTGATCCAAGCCCGAGAACAGTTGATTGAAGCCCGCGACGCGGCAGACCGCGCCAACGCAGCCAAGAGTGAATTCCTGGCCAACATGAGTCATGAGATTCGCACGCCCATGAACGGAATCATCGGCATGGCTGAATTGCTTAGCAACACGCCCCTGGAAGAAGACCAAAGATCTTTCGTCGATATGATTGAACAATCCGCGCAGTCCTTGTTGCGGATCATTAATGACATTTTGGACTTCTCGAAAATTGAAGCCGGCAAGCTGGAGCTCGAGCTGATCCCCTTTGATCTCCATCGCTGCGTCAAGCAAACCGCTCGTAGCCTGGCCATGCGGGCCGCTCAAAAGTCGTTGGAGCTAGTGCTTGACCTGGCTCCCGATCTGCCCCAGTTTGTCAGCGGAGATCCGGATCGCTTGAGACAGATTCTGGTCAACCTGGCTGGCAACGCGATCAAGTTCACCAGCCATGGCGAGGTTCGTATTCGACTGAATCCGGAAGTGGATGCAACAGGTAACAAACTGATCCACTTTGCGGTTTCCGACACGGGTATCGGCATACCAGCCGAAAAATGCCAGTCGATCTTCGAAGCCTTTTCTCAGGCAGATCTCTCCACCACCAGGCAGTTCGGCGGCACCGGTTTGGGACTTTCCATTTCATCTCAACTGGTGGAGATGATGCACGGCAAGATCTGGCTGGACAGCCAAGTCGGCCGCGGATCGACCTTCCACTTCACAGCCCAACTGCCGGCATGTTCGGATTCCTCCTTGGCGGCTGACGATCGAGGAGCGGGGCAGGGCACACGCGTGATTCTGCTGGACCCTCGCGAAGACTCTCGAAAGCAGCTGCACTCAGCCCTGGAAGAAAACGGCTTTCAAGTTCAATCCACCACGGATAAGGCAGTCGCGCAGAAGTGGATCGAGAATTATGCCGAGTCCAACACGACGCACGAAGACTCTGACGAGCTGATCTTGATCGCTGAAGACGCGCTCCCTCACGAGAGCGGCAGCCTGTGGTTACAAAGCATGCGTCGTATCGTGAAATCCCGCCTGAAGGCCAGTATTCTGCTGACCTCGCTGACCCGACAAGTCCAGAATCCGCAACTCAAGTCTTGCCAGATCGACGCGTTAATTCCCCGACCGGTTTTGGTATCGGAAATCGAGCGGACCATCTCGCGACTCAGCGAAGACCGGCCGGCAAAGCAGCGAGCAGACGGCGGAGGCAATGCCGATGCATCTGGTTGCTGTCGACTCCTCCTGGCCGAAGACGGACAGGTCAATCGCGCCGTGTTCATCGGACTGCTGGAACGGGAGGGGCATGAAGTGATTTGTGTTGAGAACGGGCAGGAAGCCGTCGACGCATGGCGCACCGAAGCTTTTGACGCCATTCTGATGGACGTGCAAATGCCGCTCATGGATGGATTGGAAGCGACGCGGATCATCCGCCGTGAGGAACTGAAAACTGGCCGACGCATACCGATCATTGCGCTGACGGCGGCCGCCATGGACAGTGATCGCGAGCGTTGTCGAGATGCGGGCATGGACGATTACGTGAGCAAACCCATCGACATGGACCAATTCCGTAGCGTCATCGACGGCATTCAGCACAAGCCGACGAACAAAGCCATTTCCAGTGAGACCAACGAACGTGAAAATCCCGAAGCTGCCTGCCAGACACGGCCAGAAATCTGGAATCTGCATGCGCCCCTGAAGCAGTTCAACTACACACCTGCCCAGCTGCTCACTCTGGTGACCACGATGCGTGCCGAAGTGGTGCAGCGGAGAGACGAAATCACACAAGCCCTGGCGGAAGACGACCTAGCCTTGCTAATCCGAGCCGCCCATACCTTGAAAAGCGCCGCCGGCCTGTTTGAAGCCCATGTCCTGCGCCGCATCTCCCAGTCTATCGAAGACTTTGCAAGATCGCAGGAAACCAACGAAATCCCGCTGCTGGTCAGTCAATTGCAGGAGGCGGCAACCGCCGTGCTGGAGGAAATCGATGCCTGGCTCGCACAGCAAGAGCAAGCCTGAATCGCAGCCAGTCGCATCTTCCCAAATCACAACGGCATGTCTGTCAACAAGTCACAAGTCAGCACATCTGCAACAGAGCGCTACCGCCAAGCGTGATCAGCTCACGACTTTATCTGCAAAGGCCCGGATATCCCTTTCCAAGTCGCTCAAACGTCGATCCAAACGCTGCTTGGCGGCCGGAAGGTCGCTGCTCTCCTGTGGAGGGCAGAAGGCAAACATATAAAACTTGACCTTGGGCTCCGTACCCGAGGGACGGACTGCAAAATAATTACCCTCCTCAGCAAGATCCAGCATCACCATATTGGCCTTAGGTGCCTCCAGCTTCTCTGTACTTCCGTCGGGTTTTCGGATGGTCAGAGCCTGGTAATCACGCACACCGGCCACTTGAATCCCACCCAACTGCTGCGGCGGCGTCTCACGAAAGGCCTTCATCAACTTGCCCATTAAGGCCATTCCCTCGCTGCCTTCCATTTGCACGTTGACCAGACGCTCCATGTGGCAGCCGTGCTGTATTAGCAATTCACTCAGTCTCTGATGCAGCGATTTTCCTTGACTCTTCAGCTGCGCCACAAGCTGTGCCATCAAGAGACAGGCGACAGCCCCGTCTTTATCGCGAGCATATTGCCCTACCAGATAGCCATGAGACTCTTCGGTTCCAAAAACGAAATCATCGGGGCCAACAGAATCCATCACTCCGGCGATCCACTTGAAACCCACATGCAGATTGCCTTCACAGCGGACGCCATAAGCCGCGGCGATGCGGCGCGTGAGCTCAGTGGTCACCAAGGTCTTAATCACATAGGAATTGGAATTCAAAAGTCCCAATTCCTGGTATTTCGCGCAGGTGTAATCGGTCAACAGGGCGCCAATCTGATTTCCGTTTAAGGTCCCCCATTCACCCGCAGAATCGCCCGTCAAAGGTGCGGCGACTCCCATGCGATCGCAATCCGGATCGGTTGCCAGAATCACGTCCGCCGCTTGCTGTCTGGCTTGCTCAATAATGGCGTCAAATACAGCCGGATTCTCCGGGTTGCTCACATGTCCGGGAACATTGGGAAAGTCGCCGCTCGGTTGCTCGTGCGGTTCATAGACCGTCGCCTGTGAAAAACCGGCTGCCTTCAACACTGGCATCACGGCAAAGGCTCCCACGCCGTGCAAAGGTGAAAAGATGATCTTGGCATCTCGATCGCCTGGCCAAATGAACTCACTGACCGCAGCCAAAAATGCCTCGTCGATCTCTTGTGTACATATTTGAACCTTGCCGTCTTGCAACGCCTCGGCAAAATCAGCTTTCTTGATCTCATCCACATTCATGACTTGATCAATAATCGCCTTGTCATGCGGGGGAAGAACCTGACCCCCAGTCGACCAGTAGACCTTCACTGCATTGTCACTTGGCGGATTGTGGCTAGCGGTGACCATAATGCCGCAAGTGCAATCTTTATGACGCACCGCGAAAGAAAGCTGCGGTGTTGCCCGGTAGTCGTCCAGAAAACAAACCTCGAAGCCGTTGGCGACCATGATGCCCGCACACAGCTCGGCAAATTCACGGGAACGATGCCGCGTATCGTAGGCGATCGCGCAGCGCAGAGGCCTGGGGATATCGGGAAGCGAAAGTATGTAGCTCGCCAGTCCTTGCGCACTCTCGCCAATGGTCCGCTCATTAATTGCGTTGGAACCGAAGGGATACATACGCCCTCGACGACCACCGGTACCAAAAGGAATTACTGTCCAGAAAACGTCATCCAGCTGGTTCCACTGTGCGGCTTGGATGTGTTCAACAATTGCCGGGACATAATCCTGGTAGCGGGCTTCCGTCAACCATTTTTGAAGATTTTCAAATGCGGCCGCAGTCAAACGCTTATCCTCGACAGCCTTCTGTGCAGCCGAAAGAGCCTCTTCGATACTAGTGGGGGTGGCATTGGTAGTCATGGTCGACACTCGGTGGTGAATGGGTGACAATCATTATCTGCCTCACGTTTTACACCGATTCCGCATAGGATTTAAGCCCGCCTCGCCGCGGGCACGGCAGGTCTTGGAGAACAGAGGCTACACAGCTGCCATTTCCGAACCTCAACATCAGCATGGAAGGCAATGCATGAGCACATCCAGCGAACCGATTATCAGCGTCAGTGGGCTGCGGGGAATTTTGGGCACGCAATTAACAGCGGAAGTCGCCATGCGTTTTGTCTCAGCCTTGGCAGCTGGGCTTCCGCCGGGCAAGGTGGTTATCGGAAGAGACGGACGACGCAGTGGCATTGGCCTATCCCAAGCCGTATCTGCTACTTTGATTGGGCATGGACTGTCGCCCGTGGAGTTGGGAGTCGCGGCCACTCCGACCGTTGGCGTCGAAGTAAGACGCAACCAGGCAGTGGCGGGAATCCAAATCTCCGCCAGCCACAATCCCCGAGAATACAATGGCCTGAAGTTATTCGGAGCCGACGGACGCGTGCTCACCAAAGTGAGCGGAGAGCGGATATTGGCCGCGTATCGATCGCGGGCCACTGCCTGGGTCAGCGAAAGCCAACTGGGACAATCGCAAACCGTGGAGCAACCGCATCGGGCCCACGGCGAGTTGGTGCTGAGCACGGTTGATGTCGACAGCATCCGCCGACGCAAATTTCGCGTCCTGCTGGACAGCAATCATGGAGCCGGCAGCTTGTTGGGAAGATGGCTCTTGGAGCAACTTGGCTGCCAAGTAAATCTTCTTGGCGATGTCCCTGACGGGGCTTTCTCCCATGCCCCAGAACCCACAGCAGAGAATCTGCAGCCAGTCGCCAAACTTTTGGCTCATGGAAATTACGACGTGGGATTCTGTCAGGACCCAGACGCGGATCGCTTGGCAGTCATCGATGAGACGGGGGCCTACATCGGCGAAGAAATGACTTTGGCCCTGTGCCTCAAGCAACTGCTACCCAAACAGCAAGGCACGATCGTAACCAACTGCGCTACCAGTGGCTTGTCGCGAGTGCTGGCCGCCCAATTTGATTGCAAACTTCTTCAATCCGCAGTGGGAGAGGCCAACGTGGCGGATCTGATGCTCGCGGAGCAGGCAATCTTCGGCGGAGAGGGAAATGGAGGCCCGATCGATCCTAAGGTGGGCTATGTTCGTGACAGTTTCGTAGGCATGGCTCGCATCTTGGATTTGTTGGCCCACAGTCAACACAGCCTCAGTCAGCATGTCGCCGAGCTTCCCGCATTGTCGATTGCTAAAGACAAAAGCGATGTTTCTCAAGAGGCATTACCCGAGCTGTTCGAATGCTTAACCGCGCACTTCCCTGACGCTCAAACGAGCCGGCTGGACGGCTTGAAACTCGATTGGGGCGACCGCTGGCTGCTCGTCAGAGGCTCAAACACCGAGCCCATTGTTCGCTACATCGCGGAAGCTCCAACTTTGGCGGAAGCCCAGCAACTGTGCGAGACCGCCAAGGATGTCGCGGCCAGTTGTACTTAGGCGAGCCGCAGATGAATCCGTAGCCACGCTCGCTAGAGCGTGGTGGTCTTACCCCGTAGCCACGCTCGCCAGAGCGTGGTGATCTTACCCCCGTAGCCACGCTTTCCGGAGCGTTCTGGACCTCGTCCACCGACTCGCGACGGTGGCTACGATGGGTGAATTTTCATCTGACACTTACACGTAGAAATGACAGGGCGGGGGTGGTGGGGCGAAGTGCAAGGCATTAGCATGGCTGGCACACTTGGGTAAAAACCACAGCATCGGCCGGGCTTACCAAAGCCGCTGTTGCTCGACCGCCATGGGGAGTGGAAACATGTTGCGACGTGAGATTCTGGGTTGGCTTTTGCTGTTGCTTTGTCTGCAGCTCTCTCCGGCCTTCGCACAACAACGGGTCGAGCAATTACCCTTACCGAAGTTGGAGCCTCCCCAGAAACCAATTCCCTATGCCTTGCGGCGTGTGATCCAGGCGAAGCTGGATGTCTCCGGCGAGTCCCCGCAGCTGATCTGCATGGTGGAGCGTTATCGAGAAGAAGAACGCGAAGGGAATTTTGTTCGCTTCCGGGAGGTGCAGCGAACACGCACGGTTACCCTCAACGTCGACGGCGAAGAGAAACAGGTCGAGCAGGCCTACACGGTTCGCGTTCCTTTTACACAGTCGGGCCTACAGCGTGTGCTGGTGCCGGCGGGAAAGAAGCCGGTTCCGCTGGCCTGGGACGATGTCAAGCTCTACTGTCTGGATGGTTCTCAACTCAATCTGCAAGAAGCCGAAAGTCAACTGGCCCGACTACGCGGCGTGTTCTTGGTAGACAGTCTGCAAGTGAAGATTGAACCCGCAGACGAAATTTTGCGCGAGATCTTAAGGCCCGACACCCTGATTCTGGCCACGGATAAACTCCGCGATCCCGAAGGCGTCCCCTTGCCTTGAGCTCTTCTTTACCCGAAGTTTGAGTCAATTCCCGCGTTCGCGCTCAATGACCCCGCTTCTCGCTTCTCGCTTCTCGCTTCTCGCTTCTCGCTTCTCGCTTCTCGCTTCTCGCCTCTCGCCTCTCGCCTCTCGCCTCTCGCCTCTTACATAATCGAGAAGTAGTTTTCGCAGGCAAAGTCGATGTATTCCTTGCGCATTTCCATGGGCTTGTCATGGTACAAGCAGTAATTGCGGATTTGCAGCAGAATATCTCGTGGGTGACAGTTGCGGAACGGTCGATCGTTGGGGCGGTAATGCACTTCAATCAGATAGTCGATGGCGTTGCCATTGTAGGGAACACCCAGTCGCGGTGCCATGATTTCGAACAGTTTGCGAAAGGCTGCTTCGCTCGGATTCTCAACCTCGATTTTGTAGGGTATCCGCCTCAGAAACGCATCGTCAACCAGATCCTTGGGTTGCAAGTTGGTGGAGAAAATGACTAGCTGATCAAAGGGAATTTGTGTTTTCTTACCGCTGCACATATTCAAGAAGTCATAGCGTTTCTCCAGCGGCACGATCCAGCGATTTAGCAACTCGTCCACCCGCATCTTCTGCCGTCCGAAGTCGTCGATGACTAACACACCGCAGTTGCTTTTCATCTG
>JANSWS010000340.1 GCA_024743355.1 bacterium | reverse complement strand
GTGGCCCAACAACTCCGACTGCGCCGCGGAGATCTGATTGGAGCCGCCATGGCAGATGCGGGCAAAACCATCCTGGAGAGCGATCCAGAAGTCTCAGAGGCCATCGATTTTGTCGAGTTCTACGCCGCCACGGCCTTGGAGATTCAGCAGGACTCCCGATTTCGTGTATCACCTTTGGGAACTGTGGTCGTCGTTAGCCCCTGGAATTTTCCCATCGCCATTCCCTGTGGCGGTATCGCTGCGGCTCTGGCGGCTGGCAATACCGTAATTCTCAAACCCGCCTCGGATACCGTTCTGCCAGCACGCATTTTGTGCGAGTGCTTTTGGGACGCGGGAGTGCCGCGGGAGGCACTTCAGTTTCTGGCATGCAGCGGGAGCGATGCGGGTCGTTACCTGCTCTCCCACCCCGACATCGAATTAGCGATTCTGACCGGAGGGACCGAGACGGCTCTGCGGATTTTGGAATCGCGGCCTGAATTGAAGCTGCTGGCGGAGACCGGGGGCAAGAACGCCACCATCGTCTCCAGCCTGAGCGATCGCGATCTGGCTGTCAAAAATGTGCTGCATTCAGCCTTTTCTCACTCCGGTCAAAAGTGTTCAGCGACCAGCCTGCTGTTGCTGGAGGAAGAAGTCTACCACGACAAAGATTTTCGCTCCGCCTTGGTAGATGCAGTGGAGAGTATGGCAGTCGGATCCGTGTGGGATCTCAAGACTAAGATGGGACCTTTGATCCGCCCGCCCGAAGGCGTTTTGGCACGAGGCCTGAAAGAACTCGAGCCAGGTGAATCTTGGGCATCGATGCCCCGCATGCTGCACGATAATCCCTGCCTTTACACGCCGGGCGTGAAGTGGGGTGTCTCAGGAGGCAGCTTCACGCACATGACCGAGCTTTTTGGGCCCGTCTTAGGCGTCATGCCCTATCGACAGATCGATGACGCGATCGAACGCGTGCACCAAACCGGATACGGGTTGACCAGCGGATTGGAAAGCCTGGATGATCGCGAGCAAGCTCTGTGGACCAGCCGTCTGCAAGCCGGGAATCTCTATGTCAACCGACCAACGACGGGAGCAATCGTGCTCAGACAGCCCTTTGGCGGCATGGGAAAAAGCGCCTTTGGACCAGGGATCAAAGCCGGTGGGCCAAATTACGTGGCTCCGTTAATGCGGTTTCCCGGCCTCAACGAAGCCGCCACCCAAGAGGATCGAGGTCAGCCGCAGACGCAGGCCGCTTCTCCAAAGATGCCTCGGCTACCGATGATGTCGGCCTTTTGGCAACAGCTGGCGACCGGGCGTAGCAAAGCAGTTCGACAAGCCAGAGACTGGCTGACCGAGAGCGGCTGGTTGCAATTGCAGCAGGCCATGTCCAGCTTCGATAACTTCGCCTCCACCGAAATTCGTGCTTCGCACGATACGCTCAAACTGCTGGGGCAGGATAACATTCGACGCTATCTGCCGATGAGTCATGTTCGAATTCGTCTGCATGAGTCAGATAGCTGGCTGGACTTGTGCGTGAGGGCCGCTGCTATCGTGGCAGTCGGGGGTCGAGCGACGGTGAGCGCTCCACGTGGGGTACATGCAAATTGGATTCAAACGCTAGAGGATTTGACCAGCGATTGGGCTGGGGACATCGAATTCATCGAAGAGTCCGATGAGGATTTGGTGGCGGCCGTCGCGGACGACCAAGTCGATCGCGTACGCTACGCATCCCGAACGGCGGTTCCGTTGGCGGTGCGTAAGGCGGCCGATCAACAGTTGATCTATATCGCAGATGCCCCGGTCAGTCCGGTGGGGCGAGTAGAATTGCTGTGGTACGTGCGCGAACAGAGCATCTGCATTGATTACCATCGCTACGGAAATCTCGGCTTCCGCAGCGGTGAGCAAAGACAGGCGGTGCTGTAGGAATGTCACATCAAAGGCGGCCCAAGCTGAGTGCCGATCGGCAGGCGATGCCGTTCAAACCAGACTGCGATGGTCGAAGTGACGAAGGCCAGATCGGCTGGGTTGCGGGCTAAGAGGTGGTCTGCCTCCGGTATCGTGACCAAGCTCGTGGGCGCGGGATCTGGGTCGTAGCCGGTGCGTTGCGTAAGAAAACCGAACAGCCTCAACACATGCTCAAAGCCCAGTGTCTCATCCACTGGACTGTGAAAGAGTAAGACGGGTTTGGAGAGTTGTCGCAGGGTTGCCGGGAGATCTTGGCTCCGCAAATTGGACAGCATCTGCTGGCGGATGACAAAACTTCGACCGCCGATGGTTACGCTGCCGGTACCGGTTGCCGCAATTTCCGCGTCCAGATTGTGAAGAATATCCGCCAGATGCAGTGTATCGCTGGGACCGGCAATCGAGACGACACCCCGCACGGAGTCAATCTGTTGAGCCAGCGACAGACTGCAGGCCGCTCCAAAGCTGTGACCAATCAAAAAGCTCGGCGGTTCCAATTCGCTCGCCAAGAATTCGCAGGCTGCCAATAAGTCGGCTTGATTGGTGTTGAAGTTGGTTTGTGAGAAGTCACCGCCGCTGCCACCCAAGCCCGTCAAGTCGTATCGCAGAACGGTGTAATCGAGTTCAGCCAGGCCGCGGGAAATACGGACAATGGCCTTCAAATCTTTGTTGCAAGTAAAGCAGTGCGTGAATAAGACCACGCCTTTGGAAGGCCCCCGTGGCTCATCGACAATGCCGGCAAGTTGAAATCCGGAGCCACCCGCAAAAGCAACGCGACGACTGGTACGCATGCCTCTAACTGCCGTTGTTCCGGACGCCTAAATTACCCTGTTGGAACGCGATCGCCATGGCTCGCGGAACTTCGGCTTCCGCAAGAACCAGGCTGGCTCGGTTCTCAGCAACTCGGGCGCGATTTTCCTGTTCGGTGGCGATAGCCTCCGCCCGACGCTGTTCCGCCAACGCGCGAGCGACTCGAACGTCCGCCTCCGCTTGATCGGCTCGTAAACGGGCGCCGATATTGTCGCCCACATCAATGTCCGCGATATCGATGGAGACAATTTGGAAAGCGGTCTGCGCGTCCAGTCCTCGCCGCAAGACGGCCCGGGAGATCAGGTCGGGATTCTCTAAGACTGTTTGGTGATTCTCACTGGATCCAATCGAGCTGATGATGCTCTCACCCACGCGAGCAATAATCGTTTCCTCGGTGGCACCGCCGATGAGCTGTTCCAAATTGGTGCGGACCGTGACGCGTGTCCGTACGCGAAGTTCGACTCCGTCCTGGGCAATCGCGCTGAGCGTGGACTTACCACCGCGACGGGCATCCGGGCAATCGATGACCTTGGGGTGCACGCTGGTGCGAACCGCGTCCTGAACGTCACGGCCTGCCAAATCAATGGCGGAGGCACGATCGAAATCAAGATCGATACCGGCCCGCTGCGCGGCAATGATGGCTTGGATAACATTCATGACGTTACCGCCAGCCAAATAATGAGCCTCGAGCCGAGGAGTCAAAATTCCGTTCTTGGATGAAATGTCGAGGCCGGCTTGGGCGGCCATGATTTTTGCATGCACGATAATCGGAGCCTTCACCTGGCGAAAATACATTCCGATCAAACTGAACATGGAGACTTTCGCACTGGCCGCGAAAGCCTGGACCCACAGGGCGCCAAAAGCGAAAAAGGCAACCACCACAAACATGGCGATCAGCGCGAGCAATCCAATGCCAGCCCACCACAGAATGGTCATCAGATCGAGGCTCTCTTGGGCCAGAAGCACAAATTGCATGATCGAAAATCTCGGAATGAAGAACTTGAGTCCCATGCTAACCACGGCCGGGACCACTCGGGGGCCATTGAGGGCGTCGCCCTTTATGATAGCCGTTGCGGCGACCGCTTCCTAGAACGCTGTGGCCGACGCTCGTGGTAGGATCCGCTTGCCGAGCGGTTCCTTGCGAAGAATGATCTTGGCCAGACGGTCGTTTGTGGTCGGACGCTCGATGGTTTAGCTTTTTTGATATAGGGCGAGCAGTGCATTGCTGCTCAAGCCGTGCGGTCAAGCCAACTGCCAATATGCATTCCACAATGCCATTCGGCAGGCGGTACGTACAGTAGGTCCCGCTTGCCGAGCGGCGACCTGGCGCAGGGGAAATGTAGATCGAAGTGACTGTTCACGTCGCACGTTGGATAGCCGATCCCGAATTGCGACCTACGCGGTTGTAGGGAAGGCTTGCGTGCTTCGAGAGACCACCGGCTGGCCGTGACCAGCGCGACGAACCACCCGGCAGGCGGTACGTACCAGTAGGTCCCGCTTGCCGAGCGGCGACCTGACGCCAGGGGAAACGGTGACCGAAGCGATCGTTCACGTCTCACGTTGGATAGCCGATCCCGAATTGCGACCTACGCGGGTTTAGGGAAGGCTTGCGTGCTTCGAGAGACTACAGGCTGGCCGTGACCAGCGCGACGAACCACCCGGCAGGCGGTACGTACTTCGGCACGACTTGTTTACGCGATCCAGCCACCGCCCAGCACCTGGTCTTCCCGATAAATAACACATAGCTGTCCGGGGGCGACACCTTGAACTGGTTGATGAAAGTCCACTGCAAAACTTCCCGCGTCATTGGGCGTAATGCGAGCCGCCACGGCTGAGCTGTTGTAACGAATCTGCACTAGCCCTTCGAAGGCATTCGTGGGAGGCTCCACCAGCCAATTCGCTTGTTCGGCTTCCAGACGATTGCAGCCGAGTGCCTCTTTAGGACCGAGCACCACGTCGTAGCTGACCGGATCAATGCGAATTACGAAATGAGGTTCGCCGAGGGCTATGCCCAGTCCCTTGCGTTGCCCGACGGTAAAGGACTCGATGCCAGTGTGTCGGCCAACTGTGGTTCCGTCGAGCGTAACAAAATTGCCTGCCGTGGTGCCCTGGGCTCGTGCCCGCACAAAGTCGCCGTGTTTGCCGCTGGTCACAAAACAGATTTCCTGGCTATCGCGTTTGTCGGCGACCCTCAGCCCCGCCTGCGCGGCCAGCTTGCGGATGTCGGGCTTCAGGAAGCCACCAACGGGCAGCAGCATGCGAGGCAGATATTGCCGATCGATGCCAGCCAGGACGTAGGATTGATCCTTGTTGTTGTCCACGCCACGCACCAAGGCGGTCACGCCATCGCGCTGCACAAGCTGCGCATAGTGACCGGTGGCGACAAATTCCGCGTCGATGCTGTCGGCATAGTCAAACAGCCTTCCAAACTTGATCCAATTGTTGCATTGGACACATGGATTGGGCGTCCGCCCCTGTGTGTATTCGTCCACGAAGTAGTCCACAATCCGCGAGAAATCTGCCTCCAGATCCAGGGCGTAGAAGGGAATCCGCAGCTTGTCGGCCACGCGACGGGCATCCATGGCATCCGAGGCACTGCAACAGCCTTGTTTGTGATCCGTTCTGCCTTGAAGTATTGGTAGCAGCGGATTGGGAGAGCCATCATCGAGCCGGCAACTGGCAGCCGATTCCTCGCCGTGGCGCATGAAGACGCCGACTACCTCGAAACCCTGTTCCAGGAGTAAATGGGCCGCGGCGGAGCTGTCAACGCCGCCGCTCATAGCTAATACCACGCGCTTCATAGTCATTGGATAATAGACGGCTGGCTGAGCTTGCCAAGTCGGAATGCGGCTAGCGGGCAGCATCAACGGAGCGAATGCAGCCGCCAGACGATTCCGTCAAAGCATCACCATATCCCCAATTCTCGCAATTGCCGGCTGGCGGTTCCCGCCCAGTCACGGTTGGCGGCCGGTGAGGCCGGACTTGGATGAAGGATCCGTCCAAGTTGTATTTGCGAGAAATCCCAGGACTCGAGTATTCTGCTGCCGCATTTCTCAGCAAAGCCGCCGACGCCAATCAGCCATTCGGGCTGCAGTATCTCCAACAGGCGAGCCAGATGCTGGTCACAGACATCTTCCAGGGGCCTCCGCGAATCGGCTGGAAGCTTATCGGGGGTGACATTGCGAGCCGAGCTTTCCATGAAAACCAGCGGGCAATAATTGACGACGAAATGCTGCTCAAAAAATGCCTCGGGCGTTGTAAATTGCTGCTGGAACAATCCCCACAGGCGGCGGCCGGAAACTTCGCTTCTCGGGCAGTCCCAGCCCTGAATGGGACGCTTGGGATGCTCGCGCAGCGGTCGGCTGATTGGAGCATCGATTTTCAGGAATTCGCGGACGGCCGTTACTTCACCAAAGGGAATGCCTGTCTGAGCCATCCCCCAAGGCCCGGGATTCATGCCCAGGAAAAGAACGCGACAACTGGGCAGCGCGTACCGCTGCCAAAACTGACGATGAGGTTTCCAGGCGTATTCCAGCGGGTTGTAGACCCAGGGAATGCTTGTGTCGAACCGCAGTTTGGCCACGTCCTGGCTGAGTTGCTTTGCGTTGCGGAGCAGTTGCCGATTCCAGGATTGATGATTCACCCTAACACGACCTGGCATGGGACCTCGAGAATTGTGGATGGAAAGCGATAGGGGCCGCACCAGCCGCCAACGGGTGGCGTGCAGTTTTAAGACTTGATGGGCTTCGCAGGTGCGACTTGTTCAGCGCTGCTCGGTCCGTGGTTCAGCCTTCAAACGCTTGCTTTTCCATAAACTGCATGGCTTTGTCACCGATATCTTTACGGCACCAGGAGCCTTTCCAGCGCACGCGTTGCACGGCGGTGTAAGCATTGAGTTTGGCCTTGGCAATACTCTCACCTAGCGCCGTAACGCCCAGCACACGACCGCCGTCCGTGACCACGGAATCGCCCTCCATCCGCGTGCCCGCATGAAATACTTTGACATCCTCCAGCTCATCGGCAGCTGCGATGCCGCTGATGGGTTGCCCCTTTTCATAGTCTCCGGGATAACCTCGGCTGGCCATCACCACGCAAATGGCCGGTCGCGGATCCCACTCGGGCGCATCGATTTGATCCAAAGTCTGGTCGACGACCGCCTCCAAGATATCCATTAGGTCGCTCTTCAATCGCATCAGCAGAGGCTGGCATTCCGGGTCGCCGAAGCGGCAGTTGTATTCCAATACCTTGGGCCCTGATTGGGGTGTCAGCATCAGACCTGCGTATAGCACGCCTCGGAAGGGTTTCCGATTGCGTTTCATGGTATGCACCGAGGGAACCAATACATGTTCTTCGATCCAGGCCAGCAATGCATCATCGACCATTGGGGTAGGGCAGTAAGCGCCCATGCCGCCGGTATTGGGACCACTGTCGCCATCAAAGGCGGGTTTGTGATCTTGGGCGGGTGGCAGAGGCAATATGGTGCGTCCGTCGGTAATTGCCAGCACGCTGGCTTCCTGTCCTTCCAGCCGCTCTTCAATGATCATCTGTTGACCCGCAGTTCCGAATTCCTTGCGGCGTGCGATGCGGTCAATGGCCTCCAAAGCATCGTCGCGCCGCTTGCACACGATGACCCCTTTCCCGGCCGCCAAACCATCGGCCTTGACCACTACCGGGCAGCGATCGCGTTCTCCGGGGTAGCGGCCCTTGATGAATCGCATGGCATCGTCGGCATCGCGAAAGACTTGGAAATCGGCGGTTGGAACATCGGCTTGCCGCAGTAGGTTCTTGCAAAACGCCTTGCTGCTTTCCAGTTGTGCCGCAGCCTGCGTGGGGCCGAAAACACGCAGCTTCTCGGACTCGAAGGCATCTACCACACCGATCGCCAAGGGAGCTTCCGGGCCCACTACCGTCAGTCCAATCTTCTCTTTCTTGGCAAACTGGATGAGTCCTGGGATATCCGTTGCTCCAATGTCGACATTGGTGGCGTCCAAGGCGGTGCCGGCATTGCCTGGGGCTACAAAGACGTCGCTCACACGAGGACTCTGGCCGATCTTCCAAGCCAGCGCATGCTCTCGTCCACCATTCCCAATGACGAGTACTTTCATCATTTTGTTCCAGCTGAGTTACCAAGTCTGGCCGGACTGGCCGACGTGTGCCGATCCGACATTTCTATCCGCTGGATTGTAGGTAAATCTCTGCGCTTCGATAGACGACCCGTCGTGACAAAGAAGCCCGCCTAGAAGGCCAGGCCAGCCACTGCCGCGACGCAAACTGGTGCCGATTGGTGGGCGGTCAGGCTAAGTTTCCCCGCCTTGTGTGTTTCCCGCTACGCCCGGGTTTTGCCGAAGCAACTCGGCAGCGACAGGGCGTGGAACAACGCCTTTCAACGTGGAAGGCTGATCCTGCTTTGACGTCGTCACCCAAAAGTGCCCATAATCAAGAGTAGTCCTCCGCAGCCGCGTTTTGAGTTGGAAATACATTTCAACTTCGGTTGCTGATTACGACGCATGCGAAAAATTGTTTTTCAGCAGTGTGATGTAAGCAGTGGCGTGTGTTGGGGTTGAAATGCAATGGTAATCAACCCAGTGGCTGCCGGGGCCCCATTCTTTTAATTGAGAAAGTCAGATGCGCAAGGTCAGTAATGGTGGTGGGTGGGCGGCTGTTCGCTATACGTTCAGCAAGGCTCGCGAGGTGGGCGGGGTCCGCAAGCTGTGGAAAGCTCTGCGCTCGAAAAACGCCTGCAAGACTTGTGCTTTGGGCATGGGGGGACAAGCCGGCGGAATGGTGAATGAACGCGGATCGTTCCCGGAAGTCTGTAAAAAATCCATCCAGGCTATGGCCTCGGACATGCAGCCGGCGATTACCGCTGACTTCTGGATGCGGAATTCGATCGATGCATTGCGCACGTGGTCGCCTCGGGAACTGGAAACGGCCGGTCGATTGATCCAGCCGGTGATCTACGAACGTGGCAATAGCGGCTACCGGACGCTGAGCTGGTCGGACGCCATGACGACCATTGAACGCAAGTTGAAGTCACTCGAAG
>JANSWS010000220.1 GCA_024743355.1 bacterium | reverse complement strand
CGCTCATCAGCTGCGAAAGCTTGGGAGTTGGTGGCGACGTAAAGTTTCACTATTCCTTAACTTGCTTAAGCCCACCGCGTGGGATGTTGGGTTTCGACGGAGAACTTCCTTCAGGCAACTTTCCAAGCCTGAGGAAGTGGCTAACCTCGTCACTCTGGAAGTTACTCGAATATCGGTTTTGGAAGATCGCTTATGGAATCGCATCAACAGGAAACGCCTCGGCCTTCGGCCATGGACACGCCCCCAGATGGACAGGCTAACGAACAACATACTCACGACGATCTGGGGCATCAGGAATGGGATCATCCCAAGGCTACTGAACTGTCGTCCGAATTTGTTGGCCGCTGGGCCACGCTGGTGAGCACCACCAACTGGGAGAAGGGACGGATCATTGTTGAATGGCGCGATGCCTTGATGGGTTCGGAATCTCCCGAGGTGACCTATAGCGACGAGGCATGGAGTCGCCGCGTAGGAGGGGTTACACCGCAACATGTCGGACGTCTGCGACGCGTCTACCAACGCTTTGGTGAGAGCTACGCGACTTACCAGGGTTTGTACTGGAGTCACTTCCTGGCTGCGCTCGACTGGGACGACGCCGAAATGTGGCTCGAAGGCGCCTTGCAGAGTGGCTGGAGCGTTTCCCAGATGCGCACTACGCGCTGGGAGGCGAGCGGAGCTGATCCGGCCAGTCAGCCCCGCGAAACGGACGTGATTTCCGTTTCCGAAGACGAAGACTACACGCCTTTGGCAGAAGTCGAAGGCTCCCGAAATGCCGACGATGGAACCGGAGTCCAAGATGGGTCTCGACAGGTCGCTGAGGGCCCTCGTCCGGATGGCCCCGACTTCGGTGATGAGGAATACGGAGTCGCCGATGGAAGTCAGCTGGATGATGCGGACATCATGCCCTGGGAAGACGATCCAGCCGCCCAGGACTCACCCTTTGCCAATCTTCCAAGTCTGCCGGTAGATATTGCCGACGCGCTGGAGCAATTCAAATTGGCGGTTATTCGACACCGGGCGGATAGCTGGGCGGAAGTTCCACAAGCCGATGTATTGAGGGCCATCGACGCGTTGCGTGTTTTTGCCGCCCGCTGAAGTCCGGCCCAGCTAGGCTGGACATTGCATCGACTGACATTGGCCAGTAGACAAAGGTGTCCGACACCAGAAGCCGTGCCGGCCCTTTGGGTGCTTTGCACTGGTGATGTTGGATACTTTTCTCACCGCGCCTGGCTAACTTCCAATCCTTCAAACGGATTTGCCAGAGCACTATCGCCAAATTGCATCAATTGCGGTCATCGTGCACAGGCCCAGGCTAATGATCGCGTTGATGTTAAAGAAGGCTTCTCCGACTCGACGCAGGTCATTGGGACGCACAATGGCATGCTGCCACAGAATCAAACCTGCGACCGCCGCCAATGTCAGCAGGTACAGCCAGCCCAGCGAGAGTTGCGGAAACAGAAGCGGCAGCATGGCCAATACGATCAGCATGGCAGCGTGCAAACAGGCGGCAATTCGCAAGGCGCCTGCGACCCCAAACTTGGCAGGGATGCTATGCAAGCCGGCCTGGCGATCGAAGTCTGCATCTTGGCAGGCATAAATGATGTCGAAGCCAGCCACCCAAAATGCAATCGCCAAGGCCAAACATATGGCGGGCAACAAATCCGATGGCATGAGCATCACCGCCTCACCGCGAATCGCCACCCAAGTGCAAATGGGAGACAGGGCCAGAGCCGCGCCTAGCCACAGATGGGCGGCAGATGTAAATCTCTTGGCATAGCTGTAACCGCAAATCAGAAACAGCACCGGGACGGAACAAACTAGGGGAAGCCAGTTGGGAAGAAACAGGCTGCATGAGGCAATAAACGCCAGACTGTTCAGCATGAAGAATCCCCACACTTGCTTCCGCCTGAGTTGGCCCGTCGCTAAATGACGATTAGCCGTCCGAGGGTTCTTCGCGTCAAATTCAGCATCCACCAGACGATTGAAAGCCATCGCTGCGGAGCGGGCAAAGACCATGCACAGCAACACAGCGAACACCCTCAGACTGATGACCGCCAGGTTTTGAATCGGCAGCCCTGGAGAAACCAGTGCGAGAGAACAGGCGAGCAGTGCAAATGGTAAGGCGAATACCGTGTGACTGAAACGAATCAGTTCGAAGTAGGGCGCCACCGAATTCCGCCAACCCGATTGAGATTTGGCCGAGGCTGAAGGCTCCCTGGTTGATACACCGCTAGCGTCGCGGAGTGCCATTGGGTCGGCTTGTGACTCAGGTAGGGTGGATGTCGTCGATGTAGAGTCCACTGGATCCGCCATACCTGTGTGCCATAACTTAACTATCGAACCCATTATAGGAATGAGCAAAGTTGCTTCGCTTCCAAACAAGCTAGTTGCGTTTTTCGCCCAAGTAAATGGAAGCAATTCCCATGCTGAGCGGTGTGATGGAAACGTTTTCGATGCCCACCGACTCCATGCGTTGAGCGAGTTCCCGGCCGCTGGGAAATTGTGCGACACTCTGGGGTAAGTAGTCGTAGGCTTCGCGGTTGTTCTTGGCCAGACGCTGACCGATGCGGGGCAGCACCTGGTGGAAGTATGCTTGGTAGGCTTGACGAAAACCAGGCAAGCTGGGTTCGGAGAACTCCAAAACGCAGACCTGACCACCTGGGCTACAGACACGAGCCATCTCGCGCAAGCCCGTGTCGGTGTCTTGCACATTCCTAAGTCCAAAGGCCACGGTCACAGCCTGGAATGCACTGTCTTCGAAGGGCAGCTGTTGTGTATCCGCTTGCAAGAAACGAACTGGATATCCGCTGCACTTGCGCTGATGTTTGTCAGTCGCGATTTCCAACATCGGATTGCAAAAATCTGTCCCTACAACTTCAACGCGGCCTTGAACTCGTTTGGCCAGCATCAAAGCCAGATCTCCCGTACCCGTGCAGCAATCAAGAATCGGAAGTTCACTCGACAGGTTGAGTCTCCGCACTACCTGCCGACGCCAGGAAATATCGATTCCCAAAGACAACAGATGATTCATCAAATCGTAACGAGGTGCGATCTGAGCGAACATGTCTCGAACACGATCGCCGCTCTTGTCCACTTCGCAACTGCTGCTTGTCATTTCGCTGACCTTGCCGCAAGGTAGAGCGGCTTCCGGAAGTTGATCAAATTCAAAGACTATGACGGGTTATTGAGCAAGAACACCTGCAGCTCCCGGCAGCCGTGAGCCCCGATAACCAGGGACTGCTCAATATCCGCTGTCTTGCTAGGTCCCGACAGGAACAAGCCAAATCCCGGCTGGGGTATGACAGCTTGTCGATATGCTTGATGCATGTTGTGCACCAAGTCGCGTTGGTCAACCAACAGCACCAAAAACTGGGTAATGAAAAATATCACACGGTGTCGCAAGTCACTATCGCTCAGATAAACCGCTCCATTCTCAGCAACCGCGAATTGGGCGCGATAGGCAACAAAATCCAGGTTCTCCAAATCGTGAGCATCTTCCACTGCTGCCAGGTCAACGTTTCCAGGGACCTCGGGTATGCTGGAAAAAATACGCTTAGCGGCCCGCCATTCGTCAAAGTTGCCTAGGTGGTCAAGCATTTCCGTAGGCGAAGCGACCTCGGTCACGGAGCCTCCGACGAACTCGACCATGGTTCGAAACTGACTCTTGGGATCATCGTATTGAATCCATGGACCATCCAGGACTTCGGGGAGAGCCACTTGGTCCACGATTTGGCGTCGCAGTTTATTCAGAATGTTTTCCCGGGATTTCACTGCTGGTCCTGGTTGTCTGAAGTTCAAGCTACGCGGTGCAAACGCATCGCTCTGGGGTGTCGGTGAACGTTAGCCAAGGGCTGAAATCCAGGATTTCGAACGACATCGGAAGCCGAATTGCACACTGCATTGGCGTGTTCAGCCGGTTGAACCCTGGCTGGAAAGGCCTTGGATGCCCGCTCCCCAATGATCCACTCCGCTCCTCAGCTCATCGAAAGGTTGCAATCAGAGTTTCGCAGGTTCCCAGATCAACAAAAGTGGGTTTCTCGCAAACCGCCGGAGAATCTCGGGATTCCAGGAGACAAAAGGAATGTCTGGGCAACTCTTTTCCTAGTTCCACTCTCTTCTGCGGCCAAGAATCGATTCTCTGCCCCCAGCAGCAGGCTATTTTACCCCCTCGTTGGTAGTGGTCGAGTCCTGCCAGCTAGGTAAACCGATCCAGCCGGACCTTGGGAGCCGGATTCTAGGCGGTGAAGATCATGAATTTTACAGCGACTTAAGCGAGCACCTAGAATTGTGTGCATTCGGCAGCGAACCCCCTTTCATGGGTGGCGGGTCGAGTGCAACGGCTTCGATAAATCCTCGTCTTGAGAGGAAGCTCGCAAAACGCTTTCGGAAAGCGCTTCGTACAGATCAGGAGCAACGCGCCCATTTCTTACCAGGCAATCCGCCATGCCGGCCAACCCATCGGGACAAACCCCACGCGACGAACAGCCAAGACTAGTGTCGGAGGACGCCACGCGATTTGTTTCAGCTCAAGATGCCGAATTGCCAGAAGACTGGGACTTCGAAGTGGAGCAAGAACGATCGGCGAGCGGCCAGGATACAGGTCTGGTCGGGGTGCTGGGTGAATACCTGCTGTTGGAGCAGATTGGTTCTGGCGGCATGGGGCAGGTATTCCGCGCCGAACACCGAACGATGAATCGTCAGGTAGCGTTGAAAATCCTCAGCAAGAAGATTGCCGAGCGTCCCAACGTTCTGCAACAGTTTTTCGCCGAGATTCGCGCGGTCGCCAAGCTCATGCATCCCAACATTGTTACCGCTTTTGATGCAGGCAGCTCGGGCACTACCCACTACTTGGTGATGGAGCTGGTTCGCGGCCAAACGGTCTCTTCCTGGGTGAAGCAGCGCGGGCCCTTGCCGGCCGACGAGGCCATCGGAGTGCTGCGGCAAGTTGCGGAAGCCTTGGGCTACGCCCACGATCTAGGGATTGTGCACCGCGATATCAAGCCAGGAAATCTGATGCTGACCGAGAAGGGCGTCTTGAAGATTCTCGACTTCGGCTTAGCTCGCTTGGGAACGCAGGACGGTGCCGAGGGCAACAAGCGATTCTTCATGGGGACGCCGGAGTACATGTCTCCGGAGCAGATCGAAAACGCCGACCATGTCGATGGTAGAAGCGATCTGTATAGCTTAGGAGCCACGTTCTTCTACTTGCTAACTGGGCAGACGCTGTTTTCGGGTGAGAAGATGCAAGTTGCCCGAGCTCAGCTGCGCGAGAAGCCCCGGGCTCTATTCGAAGTGCGACATGGCCTGGATTTGCGACTGGATTCCGTGTTTCAAAGGCTGGTTGCTAAAGCGCCCGAAGATCGATACGCATCCGCCCACGATTTGATCGAGCATTTGGAAAGTCTGCAGCTGTGTGGAGCCAAATCATCGGGCACGGTCTTTCAGCGTGGTGGCTATCGATTGCAAACGGATGCTCCAACCAGTGTCGGCCTCGGTACATCGACACTGGCCAAGAAATCGCAAGTTGTTGCGATTGAATTGGGACTGAACAATACCACGGCGGCATATTTCGATGTTGATACTGGACCGCAGCTGATAGCCATGGATGAAGGGCATCCTCGCTATCTCAGAAATATGCTGTGGAGCAACGGCCGGAATATCCGCATCGGGGCAGAAGCTGCTTCGTTGCGACAGGTGGACCCTGACAAGATTTTCCACAGTATCCAGCGCTGGATTGGTCAGCCCTTGATCTCCAGACATTTCGGTGGAGAAAGCGTGCCGCCCGAAGTCATCTTGGGTGCCATCCTCAAGCAGGTCATGCAGAATGCAGCGGCCGTTACTGATGAGAGCCGAAGCGCCGTGATAACCGTCCCCAGTTGCTATGGCCAGCTGCATCGCAGGGCAATTCGCAATGCGTGCAGAATTGCTGGGATCGAGCTTGTGCAACTCTTGGACAAACCGCTCGCGGCAGCTCTCTCCTGGCTCGATCTGCAGTACCGTCTGATGGATCCCAGAAAGAATGCCGCGGATCGAAAATTGCTGGTGGTACAGCTCAGTGGAACGGGATTGGACGCCAGTGTAATTCACGCCTTTGGAACCACGGCCCGACAGCTTGGAAGCTGTGGGCACTGGAAACTCGGTCAGATGCGCTGGCAGCATTTGCTGGTGCAATATTTCTCGCAAGTGTTGAAAGAGCAGACCGGCAAATCGATTCGTGATGACGTCGCGGCAGCCACCCGGTTGCAAAGGACGATCGAAATCGCTTTTGGACAATTGACTCGCAGCCGCAAAGTCGAAGTTCGATTCGAGTGGGAAGGAGCCTCGATAAAGCAACCCGTGACGCAGGAGGGGCTACTCAAGATCAGCCCCGATCTACGAGACTCCCTGCGGCAGTCCATCACTTCGGCATGCGCGATTGCCCGAATTGATCTCAGCGAGATCGATCAGGTCCTATTGGGCGGCGGCATGATGCACATGAAGCCGATTCAAAAGATCGTAACCGAGATGGTTCCGCATCCCGTTCATGTCAGCTTTGTTGAAAAAACGGAGCTTGCCTTCGGGGCAGCCATTCAAGGGCACAATCTGAGCGCATTGGGCGGTGAACAGCACGATATTTCGCCAGAAGCCGTCGGCTGCGCGGCTTACGACATTGGGCTGCTTTCGCAGACGACTCCGTCCGCATCGCCCGCCGAGCAACCCCTACAACAACGGCCCAAAATCTTGATCGAAAAAGGATCCTCGCTCCCGCATGCCTACCACCGTTCCATTCGTCCAGAGCGCTGCGAGCGTTCAGGTTTCAAGCTGCCAGACTTGCAGTTGATCGAGAGCAGCAGCCTGGGACGCGGCAATTGGGTGAAGCTGGCAGCACTGGATGTGGCCAGCGTTTTTGACTCGGTCGACGAATCGGGACTACAGTTACAGCTAGGCATCGACCCAAGTGGCATCCTTGAGTCGTTTCTGACTCGACCCACAGACGGCCAGCGGGTGACATTTCCAATGGCTGCGGATCTCGAATTGTCAAACCAACAGGTGGAACGCTGGCGGCAGTGGCTTGATACAGCCCTGTTGAGTTCGGATCGATAATGCCGTCTGGTGCCCGGTGTGCACACAATGCTAGCAATGGCAAGCAGCGATTCGTATTCTGAATCGAGGACGTGATGCGTTAAACTTCCGCACTTTCTGCTTGCCCGATCACGCGATACATTCCCAATGTCCTGCTCCCGTGTAGCATCACTCTGCGGCATTCCCCCGCGCTGCAATCTGCAACTGCGTCGCATCGTCGCTGGATGCTTGTGGATTGCTTTCTCGTTTACGAACGCACGGGCAAGCGAAACCCGCCAATGGACCACCGAGATTCAATCCGGACCTTTTCAAATCCATTGCGATTTTGAGCTTCACGATGCGCAAACCGTCCTGGCGGAACTAGATGCGATTCGCGCGGATTTGGAACGCTTACTTGGCGTACAGCCGCGCGAGCAAGCGATTCACGTTGTGCTTTTTTCAACGGAATCCGAGTATCGTCGCTACATGCATACTTACTTTCCCAAGCTCCCCGAACGCCGAGCCTTGTTCATTCAGCATCGCGGCCCTGGAATGCTATTTGCCTTCTGGCATCCAGACATTCGCGCGGATCTGCGTCACGAAGTGACGCACGCCCTGATCAATCACGGTAATCGAAGCCTTCCGTTATGGTTGGACGAGGGCTTGGCGGAGTATTTTGAAATCGAACATGGGCGACGATTTCGCGAAAATCCGAATCAACCTGGCGTGAAAGCGGTGGTGAAGAAAAAGGGCGTCAGCAGCCTTAAAGAATTAAAGCGGATTGATGAGCTGGATCGTTTCACCGAGGCACATTACCGCGACAGTTGGGCGTGGATCCATTTCTTAATCCACCGCCGACAGGAAACTCGCGAATTACTCAAACGCCACCTCTCGGAGCATGTTGCCCTACGGAGTAACAGTCTTCCCGCTGGGCCAGATCTCGAACGGGAACTGCGTTATCTGTGCCCCAATCTCGAGGCCGAATTCAGGGAACACTTCGAGAATCTCTGATACCCAGCCCGTTCTCCGCGTTCGCCCCGTAAACGGCGCAACATATCAGCCCCGGGCAAGCGACTTCGGTTCCGCCGAAGAAAGCGTCGCCCGGGGTTGGAAGGTCGTATGCCCGCCGGCGGACGAACGTTGGAGATGGTCCACACTTGGGTTGTTTTTGAGTCCGCAACATCCCTGCACGGCCGGCTGCCAAGACGTGTATTGCCGCCCGGTGATCAGGGGTTTATGTCGCCCTTTCAGGGCTTTGCGACGTGTGGTGGCCGCGATCCCAGGGCGGCGCTCTGCGGCTCCGCCGCGACGCTCTGCCCTGGGCTGGTATGTTCCTGGCCTTTCAGGCCGGACTCGGCCGCTGTGGTGCTGTGCCCCTGCGCAAGCGCCCCCGATCCCCCGCCCAAGCGCCCTCCGTGCCGAACAGGATTGGGACATCATCCCTAGAATCGCTATGTTTGACAGAGAGAGCAAGTTTGTAGAATGGCTGACGAACCGCCCGCAAAGTTTTCGATATCACCTACAGCATGCGTACTGGCTGCTAGCTGAAATCGAGGTGTATCGTGGAATTCAATCGAAATCGGTATTTTCTAATTGGGATGTTGTTGCTGCTTCTGGGGCTTCAGTTCCGCATGGTGCATTCGGTGGTTTTGAATGAAACCAGTACCAAGGCGCTTTCGAAGATTACCAAGAACACGCAATTTGCCAGCCAGGATCTGTCGACGAATCTTTATATGAGCACCGCGCCGTCACCCAAGGCGACGATCACCACGCCGCGCTGGTTGGGCTACATCATGTTGACAGCCGGCGGCATCATCTTTCTGCACGCCATGGTGCTGCCACCTGCCCCCAAGGGTTAGCGATTCGGCTTTCTATTCGTACAGGTTTACTTGGAAAATTGCCCATAGTTTTCGGCGCGATCCTCCTCCCGATGGAATCTACGAATCTATCCGAGAACCCTTTCGGATGAGTTCCCAATCCTCCGCAGGCATTTGCGATCAAGTTCTCTCCGAACCTGTTCCCGACGACCTAAGGTGTCCACGGCATCTCGATACTTCAGGTGAGCGGTTTAGCTAAGGGCGTGAGTGCCCTTTCCCTCATTACTGGGTACAAGACATGTCCTGCACACAAATATATGAAACCGTTTCCACAGACCGACGCCGCACTGGGACCGGAGCCTCCATGCGGCGGTTGCTATCGATGGCCATGCAAAGAGCCGATGATCTGGTCATTCGCATGGAATATGTGGATTCCAAGGGTAAACGCACGACGCGCATCGTGAGCCCCATTCGGTTCCTGGCCAAGGATCGTTTTTTGGGACTTTGCCTGTGTCGTTGTGAGCCCCGGCAATTCCAGCTCGAGCGCTGCGATCAGATGGAACTTAAATCAGCCAACGAGTACGTGATGCCAGTCCCCATGGCTTCCTAGAACCTAGCAATAGCTGGATTCCCACTGCCCCAGGCGTTGGATCAACAGGCTATCCTCGGGCAGCGCGCCCGTCCGCTGCCGTGAGCGGAAATCGGTGACCAGAGCATCGAGTTCCCCTGCCACCTCGTTGACGGCACCTTCCTTCATCCGGTCGATGAAAAGAGTCCCGTTCAAATGGTCGGTTTCGTGCTGAACAATCCGAGCCTCGAAGCCCGACAGTTCTTGATCGATCTCATTGCCGGAAAGGTCGTAGGCATGAATATGGATGGTTTTGGCTCGCACCACGTTTCCATGAACGTTGGGCAGGCTTAAGCATCCCTCTTCCGCTTCCTCATTGCCACGCGGCTTGGTGATGACAGGATTGATCATGACCAGCTCCTCGCCTTCTCCCTGCTGCCCCGATGCGTTCATGATGAATAAGCGAAGAGGTAAGTCCACTTGCGTGGCAGCCAATCCGACACCGCGATGCTCGTACATCAATTCGAACATGCGAGCGATCAGTTTCTTCAGCGCTGCATCGACGCGTCGCACGGGCTTGGCTTCATAACGCAAAGTCGGGTGCGGAAAAGTAATAATGGACAGGGCCGCAGGGTCAGTGATTTCGACGGACATGCGTATCGTTTCATTCGGTGAACTGGCTAGACACGTGCATGAACAGCTTATACGAAACCAGGCATTGCCCCAAGCCTTGTCGGGACGTTGACCGAGACGTTGGCTTGGCGTTGGCTCTGAGATGTTGACCCAGAGACTGTGCTGGCTTGCTACGTCCGTCTTCTGGATGAACCGAAGCCTGCAGGCTGGAATCTCCAGTCGGTGCTCAGGGGTTGCCGAAAACCGTAATCTGATTCAAATGCAATATGCCTCGACCATCCAGTCCGACCTTGAGATAGCGAGCTCGCGTGCCTTCCGGAAAGTCGATCTCATAGACCGCCATTGGCTCTGTCGCTTTCCAAGCTTGCCGCCAATTCTCGCCGTCGCTCGAAATCCAGATGGCTAGGTCCCGCGCGCGATCATAGAACTGAGGATTGCGTCGATTCTCGATTTGGATGTGTCGGACTTCTGCCTCGTCGGCCAAGCGAATGGCAATCGCCGGATTCTCGCTTTCGTTATTGGGAGAATGAAAGGCAAACTCTCGCTCGTTGGAATCGGCAGCGCTCAGTAGCAAGTTCGCGAACTTGCCCCAATGCTCAGGAAAGTTCTTGGGGATCAGCACTTGCGCGTTGCGAGACAGTTCCACGAAGGCTCCGAATTTTCTGATTTCGCCGACGTCAACCAATCCTGTTTCGATCCACCCTTCATCACGCACAACGATCTTATTTTGTGCAGCCAGATACTCGATGAGATCCAGAAACTCTCCGGGAGCGATGGTCTTGATCAACCCTTCGGGCATGGAGCTGGCTTTCATTTCTTTGCGCAACTCGATGTCGTCCTTTAGGATCTCGGCCTCTTTGCCCTTGCCGTCGGGAGTCGCTACACCCAAGGTCAGCGCGTCTTCCGTTTCCTTGAGAATGAAGCCATTGATGACTTCGCCATCCGCGGTCAGCACCTGTACCGTTTCGTAGCCTTGGGCAATCTTTTCGTTGGGCCAAATGATGTGTCGGATGATTTCCTCACGAGCGTATCGGGCGCCGACATCGTCAAGTCTGGGACCGAAGGCTTTGCCTTGATCTCCGATTTGGTGGCAGGCGGAACATACGCGGCTGAAGACAACCTGACCGTTGGCCATTTGCCCACCTCCGATTTTCGCCAGCTCGCGAACCGCTTCATCCCTCCGCCAATCGGATAGCTGTGGGTCTTCAGCATTCTTCAGATGTTTGACCGCTTTGCCACCGGGGCCGGAGGCGAGCTTGAACGCCTCGTAGTAATCCCGGATTGCCTGGCTGGCATCGGTCAGGAACGTGCCCTCTCTTTCGGCTGCGTTTGCGGCCGGGCTGAGCGCATGCAGGGTATGTTCCAGCGTGTATTCGAGCCAGTAATCCATGGGCAGCTCGGTGACCTGCAAGGCAATCTCCGCAGCCTCTGCTGTTTGCACGTAGCTCAACGCCCGCACACCTTCCAAACGAACTCGCGGGTGAGGGTCGCGAATGGCGTCCGTGAAGATCTGCAACGCCCCATCGAATCGCTCAATTTCGTTGGCGACGGAATGTACCGCGGCCGCCCGGGCGTGGAAATCCTCCGAGCCAAGAATCCGCTGTATCAGCTCAGGGTCGAGTTTGCGGAAGCTCTCCTGTAGCCACATGGCTTCGCACAACTGATTGGGTGACGCGTCCCCGGCAATCCATTTATCGACCGCCGAAAGTACCTGGTCCGCCTCCCTCGCCCGCAGTTCACGGCGAGCCCGGTAACGCGTACGACTTTCGTAGGTTTGCAACTGATTCAGCAATTCCTCCACGCTGGCTTCATGTTGCAATTCGGGCTCAAGCAATGGCTTGTCTTTATAGACCAGCCGGTAAATCCGTCCGTGTTCGTGGTCGCGATTGGGATCGCGTTGCGAATACTGCATATGACCGATGAGAGCGTTGCACCAATCACCAAACCATAACGCGCCGTCGGGACCAATCTGCGGATCGACAGGTCGGAAGAAATTGTCTTTTGAGTTCAATAAATCGGCCACACGTTGACCGCTAAAACCGGCTGTGCCCGCTTCATCCTCGACGGTGAAACGTGGCATGCCGTGCATGTTGATTACACAGGCGTAAATGAACTGGTTCTGCACTTCGTCCGGAAAATGGCGACTGTGCAGGAAGTCATTTCCCACAGCTGGCCGCATGCCTTCGTTGTCGAAAACCGGACGTAAGGTTCGGCGTGAGGAAACCGCATAGCCAGACAAAGGGCTGGTCCAGTGTTGCTGGGCGTTGGTGCCGTCGCCGATGATCCCCATGCCCCAACGATCGAATACCATACACCAGGGATTGCCGTATCCCGGGGTGCGGAAGTGGCGAAACTTCCATGCTTTGGGATCCAGTACATAGGCTCCCGATGGACCCTTGTTGCGAAATGGTCCCCAAGGAGTTTCCAGCGTTGTGGACATGGAAACGCCCTCGAGCATGTACAACAACCCTCCGTGCGACCACTCCCAGGCCCCCATCGCGTGGTGCGTGTCATCGGTTGCAATGCCATCGAT
>JANSWS010000156.1 GCA_024743355.1 bacterium | reverse complement strand
TATTGGATTGCATGCGCCCGGTGGTTGTCCAAGCCTGCTCATATTGCGTATGCAGTCGGCCGGTCTTTGGATTCACAGCCGCTGGGAGTTGATCGACGTAAACGCTCTTGAGCTTCACTGCGTTGCGATAATCCAATACGTCGGCAATGATCTCGTGCCGATTGGCCAGCCTTTCCAATTCAGCTTCCCGCGTAGAGTACTGACCGGTGGCGGTTTTCTTCGGATTCTTCTCTAATTGAAGTTCATCGTACAGAACCACTCCGAGTTGCTTAGGAGAATCGATATTGAATTCTCTGCCGGCTGCCTGATAGATCTTCTCGCGAAGCTGGACGATTTCGTCTTCCAGAACTCCCGAGTAGCGGTACAACGCATCGGTATCCAGACGAATACCCTGGTATTCCATGTCAACCAAAACCGGCACCAGCGGAAATTCCACCTCGTTGCAAACCCTGCTCACTCCCTCTTTTTCGATTTCCGGTCGTATAGCCCGAGCAACTTGCAAGGTCACATCCGCATCTTCGCACGCATAATCCGTTACCTCGGAAATCGGGACGGTCAACAACGAACCCTCTGTGTGCTTGGTAACTTCCGCATAGGAAATTGGCTTGTAACACAGATAGAGTTTGGCCAGGTAATCCAAACCACGTTGCATCTCCGGCTCTTTCATGGAATGCGCCAGCAACGTGTCGAAAAAACCGCCTCGAACCTCAATGCCATGCCACTTAAGCACGGTCAGATCAAACTTGAGGTTATGCCCAATCTTGGTGATGCTTTCGTCTTCGAATACTGAGCTGAACTCCTCGAGAACTTGTTTGGCCGCGTTGGGTTCCGTGGGGCATACGACATAGAAGGCTTCGCCGGGCGTCAAACAAAAAGCCAGCCCTAACGGCAGCGAGCTGCGTGGATCCTTGCCTGTGGTTTCACTGTCGAAGCAAAATTCCTTTACCGCAGACAGTTTGCCGATGAGCTCACGCCGCGCTTCGGGCGTCGTCACCGCAACGTATTGATGCTTGGTGTCGCGAATGCTTCGTTCGTCGGGGACATCATCGAACAGTGTGGCTTGGATTTCCTTCTCCCGCTTTTCCCGGATGACTTGGGCCCGATTGGCTGCAGAGGAGAATGTTTTTCCGAACAATCGTTTGCCAACCGTCTCGAACTCCAGCTCTTCCAGCAAAGGCTTGAGTTTCTTCTCATCTAATTGCGTCCAGCGGAAGGATTCCAAATCGTAGCTATGTGGCACATCCAGCTGGATGGTTACCAGTTGCTTGGACAGCATTGCCTGTTCGACATTCTCCTGGATCCGTTCCTTCTGCTTGCCTTTCAACTCGTTACTGTGCTCGATCAATCCTTCGATCGATCCATACTTGGCAATCAATTTCTGGGCCGTCTTGGGGCCAATGCCTGGCACACCTGGAATATTGTCGCTGGCATCTCCCATCAAACCCAAAACATCGATGACTTGCGAGACGCTGTCCACCTCCCATTTGGCCAATACCTCCGGCACTCCCAGAACCTCGAATTCCGATCCCTTGCGTCCCGGCTTCAATACAAAAATCCCCTCGGCAACAAGCTGATCGTAGTCCTTGTCGGGCGTAACCATCATTGCCTGAAAGCCCTGTTCCACCGATTGGTGTGCCAGCGTTCCGATAATGTCATCCGCCTCGTAGCCTGGGATTCGAATTGTCGTGATGTTGAAGGCATCAAACAGCCGATCGATCCATGGCAGTTGTTTGGCGATATCTTCTGGCATCTCATCGCGCTGAGCCTTGTAATCGGCGAAGGCTTTGTGGCGTTCGGTGGGGTCCGACGTATCAAAGGCTACAACCAGGTGCGTAGGCGACTCGCGTCGAATGATCTCTTGCAAAGTATTGAGCACACCGAAGATAGCTGAGGTGCACAATCCACCTGAGGTAAAGCGTGGGCTGCGGATCAACGCGAAGTGAGCGCGATAGGTCAGAGCCATGCCGTCCAGGAGCAGAAGCTTCTTGAGCATGGGCTCCTGAACAGAGCTTGCGGTTTCGGACATCAATAAAGCTTCTTGCTAATCGAGAGGCACTTGTTCGGTGGACTGCAGGTAGGCAATTAAATTGCGGATCTGTGCGGAAGTGAGCTGATCCAGCAATCCTTCGGGCATGGTTGATTGGTTGGTCTGCCGCAACTCGACGATATTTTCCGTCGCCAGCTTGAACTGCTCGTTTTGCGTTGCCAGTGTAACGACATTCTCCGTCTGCTCCGTGACCAACCCGGATAACACGCGATCATCATCAAGCAGGATGATGGAAGCTCGGAACTCTTTGGTGACAACCGCGCTGGGATCCACGATATTCTCGAGTAGGTAATCAAGATTGCTTCGCTGCGCACCCGTGAGATCCGGCCCCAGTTGCCCGCCAGAACCGAACAATTTGTGGCAACTGGAACAGGACTTCTGAAAAATTTCCCGGCCTTCCTTCCGATTGGCCTCCGCAAGCTCTCCAGGGGTCAGCTGAGACTTCAGAGAAACAATTGTTTCCCGCTTGGCCTCGGAACTCACCCGCACCTGCCCCCAATGCTTCGCCAGCAGCTCGTTGATTTCATCATTCTCCAAACTCGCCAGTTGGCGCGCCTGAAAAGCGGAAATCTCGCTACGGTCAATTTTGCCCTTGGCCACCGCAGCCAAGAGTTCTTTGGCCCAGGCTGGCCGCGAAGTCAGAACCGAAATTGCGCCTGGACGGTCCGAGGGGTGGAAACGACCGTAGGCATCTACCAGATCCCGGCCGATGCTTGGATCTGCCTCGCTCGCGAGTCCTTCAGCGGCAACCGCATTCAAGAAACGCACCGAGAGAACCTTTCGGCAAAGCTGGGAAATTCCATCGGCTTTGGCGTCGACCAACGACTTCAAGGCCGACATGCGTGTTTCGAGCGTGGCCCCGTCGTCCTGGACCGTTCGCTTCAGTTCATCGACAGTGCGCCCATCCCCAAAGAGTACACTTAGGTTCTGCAGGGCAGTCTGCAGTTCAGCATCTTCTTCAAGCTTCAAATCCTCAGTCCAGGCTTCCCAATTCTCGGGAGGCACGGCCTTTCGCCAGCCGGCGAAGGCCTGAAAAGTACCCAACACAACATCCCGCCTGAAGGCCTCGTCTCTGTCCGCCGTAGTAAGAAACAGTGCCTGAAATTTTTCCGGATGCTGCTTGGAACGGTCGGCAACACGTCGGGCAATCAGCCGCCTTGTTTGGGGCCATTCACATGCCTGCAGCACAGCCAGGAGATCATCGATATGGTCATCACCTAAGGGCGCCAAACCATACCAGACCATTAAGGGCAGGTTGTGATCATCCGCATCTTGTACATGGCCAACCAAGGAAATCGCCAAGTCTGCACGATCCGCCAAAGGCAGTCGCTGCAGGGCACTAGCCAGATCCAGGCGAACGCTGGGAGCGGATTCATCTCCTGCCATCCGAACAAGACGGTCCAACAAATCGGGATCAACCTCCTCGCCCGTGTCTGCGGGACGCTTTCCGTAGGCAGTATCCAAACGCCAGTTTTCGACGAGTAACCGCACCGCCCAACTCCGCAGGGCTTCCTGCTTTGCATCCAGCAAGTCAACCAACTGCCTGCGTTCCACACCGTCGATGCAGACCAGCGACCATAGTGCTCGCAAGCGATGCTCGATAGGCGCCTCGGAATCGTCCAATACGCTCTGCAGTTGCTGCACAGCTTGACTTAGATCCGTCTGGCGCAGGTGGTGCACAGACAGCAACTCGCGGGCTCGGCGTGCCACCCATTCACTTCCGGTCGTCTGTAGCGTCGCCAGTAGCCCGGGATCCTGTCTGGCCGCGGCGTCACGAAGCGGATTCTCGCCCTGGCTGCCTTCCTCATAAATAATTTTGAAGATCCGGCCGCTCTGTCGATGGACGCCGGTTTGCTCGTGACACTCGCCGGTGTCGCTCCAGTCAATCAGCAAAACGTTGCCATCAGGCAGGGGCAACAACTCCATGCCTCGAAACCAAAGATCATCCGATAGCAAGAAATCGTCCCCGTGACTTGCCAGGTAACCCGAACCATGCCGAGACAATTCCTCCACGTTGACACGCCTACCATGCATGTTGATGGTCATCACCGCTCCACGATATTCCTGCGGCCATTTATCTTCCTGATAAACCATCATGCCGATATGCGCATGCCCGCCCCCATAGTCATTGGCCGCACCGTCCCGCGAAGCAGTCCAGCTCTTGCCGGTGTCAAAATGCCAGTGGTCAGCGTGCATATCAATTAATTCATAGCTGTAGGGATTCACATCCAGCGTGTGGGGCCGGACATAGTGGGCGCCGGGGATGCATTGCCAGAAATGCCCGTTGACCGTGTTAATGAAGAAAAGATCTCCGACTTCATTCCAGTCGTGCCCCCAAGGGTTGGTTGTGCCTTGTGCCAAGGCCTCAAAAGACTTTCGCTCGGGATGATAGCGCCACATGGTGCCACGGATTGGCACCCGCGCATCTTCGGCTGAGCCTGGTAATCCCATTTCACCCGGACAGGACGCACCACAGCGTCCGTAAAGCCAATTGTCGGGTCCCCAACTCAGTCCGTTGGCGAAGTTGTGATAGTTCTCTCGCGCATTATGAAAGCCATCCAATTTGACTTGCGGCGGGCCATCTGGAATCAAATCTCCATCCTCATCGGGAATAAACAGCAGTTGTGGCGGACACATCGCCCACACACCTCCGCGGCCCACCGTGATCCCCGTCAGAACTTTTAAGTTATCCGCAAAGACATGCTGTCGATCCGCGATGCCATTGCCATCCACATCTTCCAAAACAACGATACGATCGCTGAGATTCAGATCGAAGCGCTGCGAACGCTCGGCGTAGGTAAAGTTCTCGGCAACCCAAACGCGTCCGGCCGCATCGGTACAGGCAGCTATCGGATTGCGAATATCCGGTTCCGCGGCAAAGACCGTAGCCCGAAATCCATCGGGCAGCCTGAGGCTTTGCAGTGCTTCCTGGGGCGAAATCGGATCCCCCGGCTCTTGTTCGCTGTTGTAGGGCTCGATGAAATCAGAATCGGGCGTCTGGGCTTCCAGTCTGGGAACAAGCAACAACGGCAAACATAGAGCGACGATGAAGACAACAGTCATTCCTGGAAGCAAACGGTTCATAAAGGTCCTTTGGGCAATCTCGATCAGCCCTATTTGCTGCTGAGGCGTCAAATTGAGAATTGGGGATGCGAATGACGGCTTTGTAAACCGCTTAGCCGCCGTAGAACTCATACCGCAAATACATATCTAGCATGAACAATCAGAAACTTATTCCTGCTTAAGTTGTTCAGCCAGTTCCTTGAAGTGCTTACTCTCCTGCTCATCTACCTTCGGGTAACGCAGATCAAGTTTTTCCAATCGAGCCGCCAAAATGTCGGCCACGGCCGCACGCAAGTACCACTTATTGTCCGCGGGTATCACGTACCAAGGCGCATGCTTGGTACTGGTCGCAGCCAGCGCTTCTTCAAAAGCCTCGCGATACGTCTGCCAGTGCCTGCGTTCCGCCAGGTCCGCAGAATTGAATTTCCAATATTTTTCTGGATTCGTCAGTCTCTCCAGGAAACGCTTTTTCTGCTCTTCCTTGGATACGTTAAGGAAGAACTTCAGAATCAGGGTGCCGTGTGAGGCGATGGTTTCCTCGAAGTACCTGATTTGCTCGAAGCGATGTTCCCACAGTCTCTGCAGCGAATGGGAATCGTTAATGTCGAGCCCAGGAATTCTCTGCGGCACCAGAAATTTGGGATGCACGCGGACCACCAATACCTCTTCGTAATAGGAACGATTAAAGATACTGATCATTCCCCGTTCGGGCAGGTAAGCCATGGGCCGCCACAAGAAGTGATGCTGCAGTTCGGTATCGTTCGGGGCTTTGAATGGGTAAACGCGGCAGCCTTGGGGATTGATGGCACCCATGACGTGTCGAATCGTGCCATCTTTGCCGGCCGCGTCCATGCCTTGAAAGATGATCAGCAGAGAGTGCGTGCCGCTGGCGTAGAGCACCTGTTGTGCCTCCTGCAGGGCGGATACATCAGCTTCCAGTGTTTCACCACCATGCTGTTTGTCCTTGAGTTCCTTACCGGCCTCTGTCGAGAATTTATCCAGATCCAGTTTCGCGCCCGGTTTCACCAGGAACTTGCTTTCTTCAAAGCGATGCTTTTTCGACATACATTCCTACCTAGGCGAGCCGCAGATGAATTCTTTCCCGTAGCCACGCTCGCCAGAGCGTGGTCGACGTCGTCCACCGTCTGGCGACGGTAGCTACGATTGGCTTTCCACCGTCTGGTGACGGTAGCTACGATTGGCTTTCCAACGTCTGGTGACGGTGTATTCGATTGATCTTCAACCGTCTGGCGACGGTGGCTACGGTTGGTAAATTTTCATTTGCGGCTCGTCTTAAGACGCCCAGACGTTTCATTAACGGACAAAACCAGTCCCTAAGATCAACCTATGGATTGGTATTCTAGCAGGTAGCCGCAGAATGGTGGCCATGCAACCGTCATCAGCTTGTCTTGACCATGATCTCAGAAGGGATTGCCAGCACCCAATTTAACCACGATAATCCCTGGCTCTGGCGAAACACAACAAGCAAAAACTGTTCATTGTTCAAGGAGTCGAATTCGATGCCCCTAGTGCCCCTGAGAGTCGTTCTGGATCATGCAGCCGAAAATGACTATGGCGTGGCTGCCTTCAATGTGAATAACATGGAACAAATCCAGGCCATTATGGAGGCTGCCGACGAAACCGACTCGCCCGTGATCGTACAAGCCTCTCGCGGCGCTCGATCCTATGCGCAGGATTTGTATTTGGAATACCTGATGCGGGCCGCCGCTGAGCTCTATCCTCACATTCCCATCGTCATGCACCAGGATCACGGCAACAGCGTGGAAACCTGCATGAGCGCCATTGAACACGGCTTTACGTCGGTGATGATGGACGGCTCACTGGAAGAGGATGGCAAGACCCCTGCCTCATTCGATTACAACGTGCGAGTAACTTCGGAAGTGGTGAAGTTAGCACATGCCAAGGGAGTTTCCGTCGAGGGTGAACTCGGGTGCTTGGGCTCGCTGGAGTCGGGTGAAGGCGATCAGGAAGACGGACACGGTGCCGTTGGGAAATTGTCTCACGACCAGCTTTTGACCGATCCGGACGAAGCCGCCGACTTTGTCGCAAAAACAGGTGTGGACGCTCTGGCGGTCGCTATCGGAACTAGCCACGGGGCTTATAAATTCACCCGCAAGCCAGACGGCGAAGTTCTTGCCATGAGCCGAATCGAAGAGATTCACGCCAAACTACCGAATACCCACTTGGTAATGCACGGTAGTTCATCGGTGCCCCAAGAGCTTCAAGACCTCATCAACCAGTTCGGCGGTCAGATGAAGCAAACCTACGGAGTTCCGGTCGAGGAAATTCAGCGAGGCATCAAGCACGGGGTACGCAAGATCAATGTGGATACCGATAATCGCATGGCGATGACGGGTGCTATCCGCAAAGTGCTCATGCAACATCCCGAAAAATTCGATCCACGCGACTATTTGAAGCCAGCCCGAGCGGCCATGAAGGAAGTTTGCGTGGCCAGGATGACAGCTTTCGGCCAAGCCGGTAATGCCAGCAAGCTTCGCCAATCCGCCGCCGTCTAAAGCATGTAACACGCTTGCTGCCCAGCCTTGATCAAGACCCAGCGCCGCTCTGTTGCGAGGGTTGAACCAGGGCCAGAGTGGCGGCTCCCGTGGTGGATCTATCGACAAGCAATCTCCAAACGCGGCGTCGCAACGCCGCGTTTTTTCCATCATGCGGGTCACCATATCATGGGCGAATAGGAATCGGGACCGTCGGCGAACTCCGATGGCATTCCAAAGAATTCCTGAACCATCTCGCCTAATCGATCTCGTGTCTTCTTGCTCATCAGCCGCTGCATTTCCTCAGCGGCCTGCCCAGAAATCATGATGGGCAACACGTCGATACTCATCAACTTCCCTCGACATAGAGCTGCAATTTGGTATTCCTTGCACTCCGTCGCGGGAATCTTCAACAAAGCACAGTGATCCAACCACTTGTCCAGATCATTTCCCGCCCAGGATTGCGTCGCTTGATATCGCATATCCACGTCAAAGCGTTCGTCTACAAAAGCATTAATTCGCATCAGCGACTCTTGTGAGAGCTCTTCCACAATGCGATCCCGGCAGGCCAAGCAAATTGCCATCTCGCAGATCGGTTCCGTACCGCGGAATACCCTCTCAATACTGTAAGTGCAATCGTCCGCGTGCAGATCGCGATTGCAATCAACGCATCTTGTGAAAGGACCTTCGTGGTAAAGCGAATGAAACTTTTGCGGAATGGGGACCCATCGTCGTGTCACAAAATTCCCTTTTGCATCTCGTTGAAACGCAGCCACCTGCCACCGGTTCGTGCGGGGATTCGTTGCAGCTCCTGAAGCAACACGATCCGATAGGCATGTTGCAATTTAAGTGCAACAACCTGCACTTGCAGATGCTTCCATGCCTGATTCATTCTAACACTTCAAACAGTCGCGCCGGAAGTGCTGGGTTCATCGGACATTGATCCATGCTAAGGGAGCTTTCTTTCCCAGATAATATCTCCGACCGGCAACACGGCCAGGCGTTCGGTAGCTAGTTCACGACGCCAAGCCAGTAGGCTGGCACGGTTGGGCTCGCCAGGGAGGAACCCGAGTTTTTGACCGGTGAGTCTTTGCAGCGCATCGAAGGCCAGGACACGATTAGCCGTCTCTGTACTCCCCAATTCCTCGATCAACTTTCCGATGCCTCCAGCGGCCAACTGCTCAGGATTCAATCCTTGAATCATGGCGTAGAGCTTGTCACCCTCCGGATAAGTGTCCGACAAAGCGGTGTTGAGCTCTTCGCTTAGCGGGGGTTGGTTGGCCATTACCTGTCGCAGGAGTTCCAGCGTCGATTGCCAATAGATGCTCATCCTTGGATTACCGAGAAATCCGCTTCGTACCAAGGCCGGCACATCGCCCAATAGCAGACTCGTCTGGATGGCGAGAGCGGCCTCCTCCGGACGCCGACTCAGTGTTTGTTTTTGAATCGCAGCCGTCAGCGAGCTACCAGCTTGAATCTCACCTCGCAGGCTGGTGACCAGCTCCAACACCCCTTCGCGATCAATGGCTCTTTCCGGCTGCAAGCGATACCAAGCGGGAATACTCTGCAGCTTGAACTGCTTAGGTCGTTGGCCCTCAATCAGCGCCAGACCTTCGCCAATTTGCAAGGCGTACTGTTTTTGTTCGGCGGATTGGAACACATCCACGTTCCCGTTTACCGCAACGACTACCAACACTTGCTTGAAAGTGCTGGGGTCGAGCACCGATCCATGGGACTCTCTACGTCTTCCCACCTCGATCGCCGCCGTTGCTTTTGCGGGCAGATCCACTTGGATCTCTGTGCTCGCTGTTTTTAACTTGACCGAAAAACCTGCATCACCCGCCTGAAGCATACCGCGTCCCAAATTCAAGCTGAGCGTCGCTTTGTCCAGGGACGCGTTGGTCGGTCCAACCGCTTTCCATTGCCATCCATCGGAAAAGACAAGGTTGGCAACGTTCGATGGCGGAAGAATGATTGAAGCTCCCGTCGGCACCTCTTGCCCGGGCGAGAGCAACTCCAGATTACCTTCCGGTGAGCTGACCAATACCAGGGCTGGCAACTCACCTCGTTCCGGTTCCCAACGAGCCCAGGCTGCCGTCGGCGTGCCTTCCGCCGCAGCCTGCAAACCATCGCCCACCTGCCCGGGATCTTGCTGGCCGCCTTCCATGCTGCTTGCTTCGAGGCTGCCATTCGGATTTTGGTTCTGCCCGGCAAGATTATCAGCGTTCGATGCATTGGCGGTGGCGTCCGTCGCCGACCGGTCGTCCTTCGCAGCGGAGGGGACTTCACCGGACAAAGGTGGCTCTTCCTGAGATTCCAGGACTTCCTCGTTCAAGGCATCGGCCTCGGAGGACTTGCCTCCATCCTCGGCAACGACGTCGCCGTCGTCGGCTGCGGCCGGCGAAGGGAGCGCTGTGACGCTGGCTGGCTCCGCGCGAGCAAAAAGCCCCTGGAACTGCTCCCAGGGTCCCAACGAAACACGCAGCAACACCGCCAACAACACCAGCAGCAGTAAGATAGCTGCCGGCAAGCTCCAGTTCTTGGCCTTAGTACCAATTAGATACTCAGGCACTTCGTGGGACAAAGAAGCTCCTTCTAAATTTAATCCTTGCTGTTTAATCGAGCCTCCACCGGATGCCAACATGGGAGCATGCACGTCGACGGGCTGTCCCTGTTCCGAAGATGGCGATGAGGATTGGGATTGCGCGGCAGTCGGGTGAGTTTCACTGCCCGACAGTAACTCGGAAGAATTCGGGTTCGTCGACCGAGTCTGCCTGCGTGCCCTGAGCTCGGATTTGATTTGCTCCCGGGTTTCGCTCCGCACGATGGAGTAGGCCAATTCCTTCAATTCGTCCGGTAAATGGACTCGCGTGTGCAGGGCTGTGGCCAGCAAACGATGACAAGCCGCGAGTTCGGCCAAATGGGTGTCGGATTCGAGACAGACCCGCTCCATTTCGGGGACTTTTTCACGCTGGAGCACATCGTCTACGTATTCGGCTACAAAATTCGGGTCACCTCCCAACCCCTTACCCACGATGGTCGCCGAGGGATTCTGAAAATCCTGACTCAGCCTTTCAATTCTTCTGAGCAGATTGGCCGCGTCCTCGCTCTGCTGAATTCGCTGATGCAAACTCTCAGCATCCGCAGCATTCAGCACCCCATCGCGGTAGGCCAGCAGGGTCCGTAGAGTCAGTCGCATCGTGTTGTCTCCGCAGCGTCGGTAAAAGATCCCCCATCGAATTAGTGGCGACTCGAGCGGCTATCCGTAGAGAAAAATGGCCCGATCCACAAATTCGACCACGTTTTCCCGCCCTTACCGAGGATTACGCAAACTTCCGCCAGGCGTAGAGGACTACGATTGGCCATTCAGGGAGCCATTGAGTGCGTCAGAAGAGGGCACCGGGAAAAAATCAGTCTGATATTTTCAGCCCACATCCGCGGCGGATGCTCTCTTTGCCGGCTTGCAACGCATTCAGACCTCGAAATACGTCTTCGAGATCCGCCGTCTTTCGCACTAAGCTGGTTACCGCACGATGAAACTGCGATAACAACTGTTGGCCGACAGAAAGCTCAGATTCCAGCGACTCCTGATGCCTGCCGGCTTCATCGAACCAAATCAGACTATTGGGTAGATCGAGAAACGCGAGACCGTTCTGGCAACAGACTTGCAGTGCCGCCGGCGGGCGGAAATTGGCGGCCTCGTGCCAGGCATGAGGGATATACGTTCCACAGCTGATCTGGGCAATCGTCGATCCGCAGCTGGCACCCTCAGCAGATAGATCCAGGCTGAGCGCAAGATAATCAGGCTCTGCGTCCTGTTCACCACGGTGCTGCGTCGCCTGTACCGAACGCACGGAGTTACCCGCTATGAAGGCGCACCAATCAATAAGCTCAACCAGCACACGTTCCATTCGCTGTTTGCTGCTTTGATTCGAGCGACTTCCCTTACCACCAGCTGCCGTTAGGCGGTGATGGCAAAATAAAATCTCTGGCTTTCCAAGTCGCGTCGCAATCAACTCTTTCAGGCGAAGCGAAGCCGGGGCTAGGCGTCTTGGAAACTCAGCCATGAATGCGACGCCTGATCGGTCCACGGCATTTCGCAAAGATGCAGCCTGTTCGGGCGCGATTTCGATCTCAGCCCCGCAGTAAATCGCCTTGCCATATTCACAGGCTGCGAGAATGGGAGCTGTTCCATACCAACCATTCTCCAGCACCATGACAGCATCGATTGCGTCCTCGGACAGCATCTCGCGGAAACCGTCAAATCGCCGCGCATCAAATTCCTTGGCCGCGTTGTCCGCCAGAGAGGCAACCTCGTTGTAAACTCCAACTACCTCAAATCGCTCCGAGAGCATTCTTAAGGCAGGCAAGTGCCTACTGCGCCAATCTTGAGAAAGTCCAATGAGACCGAGTCGGAGCTTCATTTAGGCTAAGTTCTAACGCTGAATTTCAAGCCCAAGGCAATCGAAACAAACTTGGAGCGAAAGGATTCCTACCAGCCTGCGACACATCAGCGTCGAAGAGCGGTGCATAGGCACTGCCAACGCGGCTCAATCGTGCTTCTCTCGCAATTCACTGGCCAGCAGTCTAGCAGTTTGCTGAGTCATTCCGCCAGATGTTCAACAAATCCACGCATGCTGGTCGCCCCCCCGAATACTACTGGAATCGAGCCCTTCCACGTAACAACAGGCAAAACAGGGGGAATAAGCGGATTTATCAAGCCTGTAGCGGAAGCCTAATGGCCCAAATGCTAGCAATCCGATGTTGGATCTTGAACTCCGAGTGGGTTGTCAGCCCGAGAAGCTCCCGTATACTCGCAGCCACCCGTAATCGTTAGGCGGGACACAATCGCTAGAGTTTCGCCAAATTTCCGAAGTTTTGATCTACTTTTTTCAGTGTAGTCGGACGCCTGACATCAGATAGCTCGCTGGGACAGCAGTGAGCATCTCGCGAATCTGGCCTGACGACGAGTAAACGCGTCACGGGCGGATTCAACAGGATGCGAGCCCCTAGTCTTCCTAGCTGTTTTTGGGGTGTCCTCATTCGGTTATCAAAAAGGATGAATTGGTATGGTTCACGTCGCTTTGGCTTTCATGATGGCCGTCGTGGGTACCTCAGAAGGAAATTCGCTTGAGTATGAAGCCGCTTTTGCAAAAGCACAGCGGGAGCAGAAGCCACTCTTGATCCTTGTGGGAGCACGTTGGTGTGCTTCCTGCCAGATCATGAAGAAGGAAACGATACAGCCCATGAAGCAATCAGGGGCACTAGATGACGTGGTTGTCACGTTTGTCGACAAAGATGACCGGCCAGAATTGGCGGAGAAACTGATGAAGGGGCAGACTCTGCCTCAAATCGTGGTGTTCACCAAGAACACAGGCAATTGGAAGCGATTCAGCTTGACGGGTATGCAGAGCCCGAAACGAATGGCTGAGCTGCTGGGCAGAGCTACCGGACAGCCTCAGTCAGAGGTAATTCGCTAACTAATACAAAGCGAAGGCATTTTGGCTCGCGGCACCTTCTTAGTCAGCGGCCAACAATTCTTCCTTGCTAATTTGAATGGACTCCAGAGGCTGCTAACCAACACGGGCAGCCTCTCCCGGCTTCATGGGCTCTTCACGAATACCTGTACCTCTGTTTCGGTGGTCAGGAGTTGCCATCATCGTCTGAGAGCGAAGTTACGGCCTTCGTGATGATCAGATTTCGCCGCCCAACATGGGCCGAGCACACACATGGTCACTCTACGCAACGAAGGATTTTGCACCGTTTCGAGTCACGAGTTTTTCTTCGTCACGGGGTGAAGCAAGAGGCATGATAGCCTGACAAGCCTTGTGGTTGCGGGGCCCTCATTTTGCTAGAATTCGATGTTTGCAGTGGTAGCGGAAGCTTGAAGTCCCATCGGACGCGGTCTTCGCGCTCGAGTCCAATTCTCAACTGCGTGTCTTAGGGCAATAAAAAAGCTCCTTTGAATCTACTCACTCGCTATCGCAAAGTTTTTTCGACGCATTGACGCTCACAGCGACGGCAGCTTTCCATTCCACCCGTAACGAATCCGGATTGACTGTGTTTTCCGACAGCCTGTCTCAATACATCCAACAGGACGAACCCCTGGCATCACGCTGCTGGCTCAAAATCGGCGGCTCTGCGAGTTATTATGCGGAAGCTTCCGATATGGAGGTTCTGAAAGCACTTTGCACGGAAGCTCATCGATTGGACATTCCTGTCAAAATTCTCGGGGGAGGGTCCAATCTATTGATCCGCCCCGGAAGTGTGGATGCGTTGGTATTGAGGCTGGTGGGAGAGTTCCAGAGCACCACCATTCGGGAAAATCACCTGATTGCCGGTTCCGCTGCCAGCCTGAGTGACGTGATTTCAAAAGCAGCCGAACACGGGCTGTCCGGTTTGGAACACCTGGCAGGCATACCCGGGACGATTGGAGGCGCCGTCGTTTGCAATTCGGGAGTCAAGAATGACGATATTGGCAGTCATGTGCTGCAAGTGCATGCCATCGATCGCGAAGGAAATCTGCATACGCTGAATCGTGACGCACTCAAATTCAGCTTCCGTCGCAGTAATTTGGAAGATGTTGTGATCACCGGCGTTGAATTCGCCTTGGAAAGGCTTGATCCACAGGAAGTCACCCGACGTTTGCAAGCTAATTGGATTGTGAAGAAAGCCGCTCAACCGGCCAGCAGTGCTCGCGTCGGAAAACTCTTTGTTGAGCCTGGAGGATCACGTATCGTTGATCTGCTAGATGCTGTCGGGATGCGTTCGACTGCTGAAGGTGGAGCCGCCATGATCACTCAGTTCCCCGGCTTTGTACAAGTCAACGAGAACGCTACAGCCAACGACGTGCTAGCATTATCAAATCGCATTGCTCGGGCCGTCGAGGTGCAATCTGGAATCCGATTGCGTTCTCAGTTGCGAATCTGGTAAACATCCTTTCGACTGCCAGCGAAGCTGGATCCTGGCAGCGGAGATCTAGCGATATCTTTTTGCTTGTCGCAGTTTTCTGGAAGAAAACCGAAGTAAGTCCAGCAAGAAACGGCCGTTAAGCTCACGGATCCGAACAAAATTGCTTGCCCTAACGCGTTGTTATCGCACGAGTCCGATGACGAATGGATGCTTCAAAGGACAATTCAAGTTGGCTGCATACATTGCTCAAGGTATTTAAGCACATACCGGGAGCCGCCTTGATGTTCGCCGTCGTACCGCTGCTGGTGCTGGGATATCTCGGGTGGTTCTACTACGGCGCCGATCACCTCGATTTGGCTCTCTATTCTCTTCGGCAAGAGAATCTGGTTGTCACCCAACAACCGGAGTGGATTAAGAGCCCAGTGGTTGAAGAAGTCTTTGAGAATGGTGGTCTCAAACGGATTTCCTTACTGGATCCGAACGCGACGGCGACGATCGCCCAGGCCTTCGAGACCCACAATTGGGTCAAGTCTACGACTCGTGTCACGAAATCTGTCGGAGGCAAAGTCGAAGTTGATCTGATCTTTCGCAAACCGGCGGCCATGGTTTATTACTCGCCGCAGACCAATCAGGCTAACGCGGCTCCTTCCTCGCCCAATTCACAGTTACCGGCTGGAGCGCAACCACAGCGAGGATTCTACCCTGTTGATGCGGACGGGATCATTCTTCCCAAGCAGGATTTTCAAGCCGACGATATCTGGCACTACTTTCAACTGTTCGCCGAAGGGGCACGGCCCGCTGGTGATATTGGAATGGCCTTTGGCGATGCGCGCATCTCCGAGGCCCTCAAGCTTTGCCTGTATCTCAATGATGTTCGTGAACCTCTGCAGCTTCAGGAAATTTGGGTGCATCACGATACCAATTCGGCTGGCCCCAGTCCCTGGATCATGACCATTGTCAGCAGGGACAAGCATCAAATGCTGTGGGGGCACGCGCCTGAACTGGAGGCGATTGGAGAACAAGCTGCCGAATCCAAAAAGAGCCGTTTAGCGGCTTGGCTCAACATGGCCCGCGCAGGCAGTGAACCGCAACAAATCGACTTGCGTTCAACCAATCCTGTTGCGCCGGTTTCGTCTCCCAGGCCGATTCGGCAAAGACCGTAGAGCGGCCGAATTAAAGTATGACAACATGGGCCGCCTGACCAAACAAGCCAAAGATTGGGTGCTCTGCACCTAACTCCTCTATCAATCAAACTTGGAGTGGCACGGGCCTGCCCGTGTAACTTTTAGTTATCAGCTTGCAACTGCTTGACGCGTAGACGCTTCTCGAAGTGAAAGAGCCCGTGAAAGCGGGAGATACTTCGATGGCGTTCAGCAAGTTGCGATTCGAAACAAGCTGGTGACGGAAAGAAAAAACACGGGCAAGCCC
>JANSWS010000748.1 GCA_024743355.1 bacterium | reverse complement strand
GAAATTCCTTCCGTTTTGCAGCGACCGATGCCGTCTCATCGATCTGGGACGTTGGCTAAAAGAAGAACATACGTTACCCTGCGAACCCCAGGACGAAGAGGAACAGGAGGAAACTTCGGATCGGAAAACAATTCGGCTCCCACCTGGATGGCATGATGCCTGAGTCGCACGGCCGCCGATTCCCGGAAATCCGGCTCACCGAAAATCCATCGGAGGAGGGCTGGGAACAAGCTGAGTGCTGCACGCGGCTCTGCAAAGTACTCCCGATGAATGACATCCACAGGCAGATGGAACGGATGGGACCCTCGACATGGGTCGCGTGCGTGTGAAAGTAGCAACATGGAAGAAGTCCCTTTTGAAGACAGGCACGTACCGCGGGCAGCCATTGAATGGGAACGCTCCGCTTGGTGGTGGTACCCGCTTACCCGGAGTATTCATCCGGCGATCAAGCTGTCCACTCTGGCTGTGGCGTTGTTCTCAATGGCTCTTGCCCAGGCCGGCATTTCCTTTGCTGCGTGGATCTTTCACCCCCGGGACTCAGCCGGCAGTCAACTTCAGGCCGCTGATGCGGTGTTTTCAAGCACCATCTACCCCACGTTACCGTTTACATCGCCGATACTGACGTGGCTGCAGCAAGCTCTCGAGTTCTTCCGATCGATGGCAGTCGGGACGCAGGAGATCGCCTTTGTCACTTTCTGCCTGCTATGGCTGACACTCATTTTCTCGATTTTCGGCGGCGTTCTTGCCAGGCGAGCCTTGGTTGAGCTTGGGCAGAGAACGGTCGCTCCATGGGGAGAATCGATAAGAATCGTGACCTCGCGGACGCACAGCTACCTGTGGTCCACGGGGATGCATCTTGTAGCTCTACTGCTGTTAGCCATTCCCATTGCCTTGCTCGGGTTGCTATCCCGAGCGGGCGGTCCAGGCGCTCATATTGCCGGAACTTTGATGTTGTTGGCATTTCCGTTGGTGTTTGCATTCGGCCGGTTGCTGCTGAGCATGTTTCTGTGCTTTCCGCTGAGCGTTTGCGCGATCACGGCAGAGAAGAAAGCCGATGCATTCGAGGGCTTTAGTCGTTCCAATGCCTATTTGTTTCAACGGCCAGTTGTCGCCGCCATTTGTGCGATGGTGCTAGGCCTGGTCGGACTGGTCGGCGAACAAATCGTAATGTGGACCTTGCATGGCGGTTGGCTCTTTATGAGAAGTGTTTTTGCCTACTTTTCAGGTCCACTGCCAGAGACCGCCATAGTTTACTTCCGAGTGGGTGATGGCCTGGTTTCTGGTTTGATATTTGCCTATTGGTTCAGCTTTTTCTGGTCTGCCGCTGCCGCACTCTATCTGATCCTTCGGCATTCCGTCGACAGTACCGACTTGGATGAAATCGACACGCTGGAGAATCCGATCGAAAGCAGCCTGCCCGAAATCCCCAAGCAACCACCGGAACTAGGCATGGCGGATGATGCGGCAGCAAATACCTCCAACAGATCTCAATTGTCATAAGGCAAACGGCAGGTGAATTCTTACCCGTAGCTACGCTCGCCAGAGCGTGGT
>JANSWS010000724.1 GCA_024743355.1 bacterium | reverse complement strand
TGGTTGGCCATGCTGGTACCGGGCAGGTTCTTTCATAACCGCATGCCGGGTACGGTTCGTGTTGCCGCGGGATTATCGGGTGGTTCCTACGACACTCTAGCGCGGGCTATTTGCGAGTCTTTGGGATCGCAAACTAAATGCGAGGCGTTGACCATTTCCACCGATGGCTCGCGCGACAACATTAATCGCCTCGAGCAGGGAGAAGTCGACCTGGCACTTGTCCAGGCGGATGCCTTGGGCTCGTCCAGTTTGGCAATTGTTGCACCTCTCTACTACGAGGCGGTACACATCGTTGTGCGCCGGGAATCTGGCATTCGCAGGATCGAAGACTTGCGCGGTCGCAGAGTAAACGTTGGCATGGAGAAAGCCGGCACGCGCGGCATTGCCGAGCTGGTGTTGAAGACGGTTGGAATGTCGTTGCCGGACCTCTTGGTCGATACCTCAGATTGGCATTTGCTGATTCAACAGGATCAGCTTACACCGCGGGGGAACATGGAGCCGTCCGAGCGAACGGAAGCCGCAATTATTGTTTCGCGGCTGGGGTCGCAGGACATGCAAGATCTTTTGGCCACGGGGTTGTGGGAGTTGCTGGCGTTACCTGGGGCTCTGGATTTGCAGCTCGATGAACCTTCCTTCCACGCTCTGCTGTTGAAGCAGAAGCACTATCCGCAAGGGAATCTCCCCGATGGCGGTGTGTATACGGTGGCGACAGCCGCATTTCTGGTTGCTACGCAGAAGACTCCATCGATCTTGGTGGAGACCGTGTTGACCCATTTGTTTTCACCGCGAATGGTTGCATCGACCGGCATTTTTCCGCCCGAGCAAGCCGTGCATTGGCAGAGTATGGGTGGCTGGCATCCCGCTGCGCAGAAGTTCTTCGCACTTTTCCGCAGTATTCCTCCTTAGACACAGCGTCCAGCCACAGAGTGGACCGATGGCGAATTGATCGGCGGCTTATGCAAAAACTAAAAGCGCCGGAAGGCCGCCGTTACTTGCTGCCCAGGACAGGAATGACCGAGCTTTTTTAGTGAGTGGCTACGCCGGGCGTCCAGCTGGCCGCGCTGGAGCGAAACTCTGCAAGATTCCGAAAGCCCGCCGAGCGCGATCTCAGAATCGAGTTGCCACGCATATACAAAATCACTGCAACCACGTCGCCTTCTTCGACAGCTGCGGGATTGCGAACATAGGGAATCCACATCTGGAACTCTCGACTGGGCGGCACGCTGGTGCGATCCACGCCGGCTGGGACGGTAAGTACACCCTCCTCGTATCGTGAGCGTCCCATGACGTCACGTTCCATGCCGCTTATCGCCGCTGCGTGATCGTGTTCGAAGTCCTCGATCGAGGGGTGGGCAGTACGATTCGTGCGTGCCTGCCCTTCCTCCAAGGCGTGCACCAAGGCGGCCGCGGCTGTCATTGCAGGCATGGCTTCGAGATCGGGAAGATCCAAAATGCAGTTTTGGTAGCTATCCACCAGAACCTGATGATCATGGGTATCAGACAGCAGGAATTCGCAGGAACCGCTCTCAATGAGTTGTTGTAGGGACTCGCGAAATCTCCGTTGCCAGGCGTGCGACTGACGCTCAACTGTGCCAAACTGATCCCACTGTTCCAGGCGCCCCTCACCGCGATAGGCAATCGTGCTGCCGCGCGCGACGATATTCCAACTGGCAACATTGGTGGCTTGCATGGCAAACTGACTGTCCAGCGAAAACCGCCATCCTGCAGGCAGAAGACGATTTAC
>JANSWS010000147.1 GCA_024743355.1 bacterium | reverse complement strand
GGCAAGCTCGGGAACTGACTCAAGTATTCGAAAATGCATTGCTAAGGATCGGCCAAGGAAGTGTTAGCTTCCCTGGTTCCGGTACCGCGAGCCGCTACCAGCACGGTGACTGCCGCCACCTGGTGTTTCTTTAACCTTCTGGCAATCTCGGCCGCTGTAGCTCCGCTGGTCAAAACGTCATCAACCAGCATAACATGCCTTTCTTTTAGCTTATCGGGGTCACGAATCTGGAAAGCATCGTGGACATTCTTGGTTCTTTCACTCCACGAGAGCATGCCTTGTTTCGAAGTATTGCGGGTTCTCCTGATCATACCAGTCATAAGGGGAAAGCCGGTGCGTTTGGCAATCTCGGCAGCCAGCTCGCCGGCGGTATCCGCCGCACCTAGCATGGCGTGCGTCCAATGGTTGGGCACTGAAGTTACCACGGTATGCTGGCACAATTCTTGGGACCCGGCATGGGACATTACGACAGAATCGAGCTTGCCTGCCATAAGGGCCGCGATACCTCGTCTGAGGAGTGTTTCATGAGGCTGTTTCATACGGATGATCGCCTCACGCAGACGGCCGCGGTACGGCCCCAAAGCCAGAACACGATCAAATCGCCAATTGGCCTTACGGCACTTTATACAATCGGCATTAGGCACCACAGGCGGCACCGGCGCCGCACAGCGCAGACAGTGGTGGTAAGAACTCACCAGTCGCTCGTGACAGTCCTGGCAAAACATTCTGTCCGATGACAGCAGACGGCGGCAAAACAAGCATTCAGGCGGGCAGACAAGGTCGGCCAGCGCCTTTGCAGAATCACGCATAACACGTGTGAGGCGATTTCTTGGAACAAAGCTATCCATCACCGCGACACCGAATTGTATTGCCCCCAGCCCGCGTGGTGAATCCACATGCGAGCAACCGGTAGTCTAGCAAACGGCGTCATGATTGTTGATGCTGTATACGCCTAGCCCAAACACCTCAAACCTGGGAACTTCTCGAATTTGTTAAAACCATTTGACAGCCAGCAGATTCTTCAATTGCGACCCAAACTGTCCCGACCCGTTCCCGGTCACGAGCCACTCGACGCGCAATGGGAGCAAGAAGCTTTCTATGACGCTTCGGGCGATGTGCAAGCCACGGATGTCATAACGATTTTTTTGCGAGGCAGCGAATGCAGCTTTCGTTGCCTGATGTGCGATCTGTGGAAATTCACTCACCTGGAAAGAACACCCGACGGTGCAATTCCAGCACAGATCGCAAACGCCCTCAATAACGTGGACTTGGCCAGTCGACAGGGAGCCTGGATCAAGCTCTACAACGCCAGCAACTTCTTCTCCGCGAGGAATGTCCCCAGCCAGGACCTTGCACAGATTGCCCGTCAATTGGATGACTTCCAACGCATCATCGTTGAGAACCATCCCAGCCTGTGCCAGCATGCAATTGACTTTTCCAGGCAACTAGAGGGCAAACTAGAGGTTGCCATGGGTCTGGAGACCACGCATCCAGAAGTCTTGCCAAGATTGAACAAGCAGATGACTTTGGATGACTTTCAGCGTGCCTGTAACATCTTGCACCAAGCGAACATCGACCTACGAGCATTTGTATTGCTGTGCCCCCCGTGGTTGGATGAGCGGGACGGCGAGCAATGGTGCTCACACTCGATCACCTTCGCCCAACAGTGCGGCGTCCGGCACGTCAGTGTCATCCCCACTCGAGGCGGCAATGGAGCCATCGAGCAACTCCAAAAAGCGGGCCAATTTCACCCACCTTCGGCCGCGGCACTCGAACGCGTTCTCGCCGAACATATCGGCCAACAGGAATTCGTGGTAACAGCTGACGTTTGGGATTGGCCGCAACTGCGCGGTCTCTGCCAGCATTGCAGTTCACTGCGTCTCGAGCGCATGCGGCGAATGAACCTGACACAGCGTCGTTTGCCCAAAGTTGATCTCCCGTGCCGTTGCTCGCACGAAAGCTAGGCAGTCAAATCAAGTTAGGTGACCAGACCTTTGGTGACCATCATAAACACATCCTCCAACGTTGGCTCTTTGTCGTTGAAGCTCCGCATGGGAATGCCCTCAACCTGAAGCTGATTCATAATTTCGGCCAAACGCTGATCATCGGCTTCGAGTTCGGCAGTTACGCGATTGCCATTGATGTCAATGTCTCTCAACTCTGGCAGCGATCGCAAGATCGAGATGCCGGCTTCCGCTTTGTCCAGGAAGCGAATATCCACGACCCGATTGCGGCGAATCTGCTGGTAAACGGAATCGATGGGGCCGCTCAACAGCAATTGGCCTCTTTCGATGATGCCGATTGACGAGCAGCAATCCGCCAGCTCGGACAGAATATGGCTGCTGATAAGAATTGTCTTACCCATGCGTTTCAGCTCTTTCAGCAGTGCTTTGACTTCAATCCGTGCGCGTGGGTCGAGACCGCTGGTGGGCTCATCCAAGATGAGCACCGGGGGATCATGGACCAGAGTCTTGGCCAGACACAGTCGCTGCTTCATACCACGTGACAAGCCATTCACGAAGTCGTCACGCTTGTGCGCCAAATCGAGTAACTCCAACACGTCCATAATAACTTGCTTGCGTTGGCTGCGGCCAATCTTGTAAGCGACGGCGAAGAAGTCCAAGAATTCCCAGACTTTCATGCCGTCGTAAACACCAAAGTCGTCCGGCATGTAGCCGATGCTCTGGCGAACTGCCATCGGATCCTTGTTGACACTATGGCCATTGACCAGTCCGTCGCCACGTGATGCCTTGAGCAACGTGGCCAAGTAGCGAATGGTTGTACTTTTCCCCGCTCCGTTAGGGCCAATAAACCCAAACATCTCGCCCGCATCAATCTTCAGCGTCAGTGACTCAACGGCCGTAAACTCACCGTAGTCTTTGCCAAATTCAAACAGCTCGATCATAAACGGCCATTCCTAAGGTCATGAGCAAACATCTAGCACGCGATTCGTCTTGATCTACCACGGCGGGAATTCCTCGGGCTCACTTTATCCGAGCCAGGAAAGGGATCACTTCGGATCTTCCGTATCGCCACCGGTGGAAGAAGCATCAGATTGTCCAGTCGCATCGCCCGCATTCGGTCGAAAGCGTTTTAGTTCTTCGTCGAGTTCCTCTTTGTTGCTGGCATCGATCTGCGAACTGGATTTTCGGCTGCGTATGTTGAGATCGGGCAGCACATCGCCGAGTCGTTGCGGCGTTAAATGGGCGACTACCAAACATCTACCGTCAAACTGGTCTTCCTCTGGAGACAACGTGAGTTGGCTGAGACGGTCATTGGTATAGGCGAACAATCGTGTTTGCCCCGGCATGAGCGGCGTCTTCTGCACCAACTCCGCCAACACGCCGCCAACCCATAACGCGTCCGTCTCGGAACTCTCCTCCAATTGATTGACTGGCTTATCGCTCTGCGTGATCGGATCTGTCTGCCAGGGCTGCATGAGTTGGTCTTCGGAGGTCGGATCGAAATCCAAGTTTGCGGTTTGCCCGCTGGACAAGTCGCCCACCCAAGCCGCTTCCAGGAGTCTCTCCGGAGTCCGACGCATGACCAAGACGCCCTGCAGCCCCAGTCCAGTTTCATTCCGCAGGGCCGGTTGGCCATCCCCCTCAGCGTTTCGCGCGCCTAGCCGCAGGCCTCCCTCAAGTCCGATAATCTGTTCCGCATGGATCATCTCGGTCGAATTCGAGTAGACAGTGAGCGGCTCCAAAGTAACGCCCTCCGAGCGGCCAAAATTGGTGCGCACGTTACGCCTCTCGGAAGTCGCTCGGCGAAAAGATCGTGTCAAGTCGCCCAAAGGAAGAGCGACGCTGTCATTCTCTGGAAAGTCGATGGCATAATTCGTCGAGAGGGACGTGTACAACGCCAAGTACTGCGTCAAGTGCCCGCGAGGATAGGAGCCATGTAGCTCGAGAACCGATATTTCCGTGGTGCGACGGGCGAATCCGATGTCCAGTCGCGCTACGCGGGTAACTACCAAAACACCGATAAGCGCCATGATGGGAGCCGCAATCCAGGCAAACTCCAGTCTGCCAAGTAGTTTGAACACCAGCCAATTCAGCGGAACCAAACAAGCCAGGTAACCCGCCAACAGGTACAAAATGGTCTTCTTTGATGGCAACTCAATTCCCGCGGCCGCCTTAAGCGCCTGCAAGGCACGCAACGTCAGACCGGAATAGTCATTCCATGCCGCGCCACGACCGCCCCATTGCATGGCTTCCGTGGCTGGAAACTGCTCATCTGGAGCGTTGAGGCCGCCGGATTGGATCGATGTGAAGGCTGGCGGCGGAAGTTGCGAGGATTCGTCATTTTCCGCTGGCTGTCCAGCAGCCAAATTCATATCGACTCCCGCCGTGGGCGCTTGCACCTGGCCGCTAGCCGCCAAGGGAAGGTCCCTGGTCAGGATGCGAACATTGGAATGCATACGGGGATCGTGCTGCGAATTCTGGTAGGGCTTCGTCCAAAATTGCGACAAGGACTGATCCTCGATCGATCTGCGAACCATTCGTGGATGCCGTCGCAGCAGTCCGGTTGAGAAAAAGCTGGAAAAATACCGCCAACGGTAAAGCCGTGGTTCGTTGAGCGGAAAAGAAGTCATGACGATACGCCCACGTCCCACCTGGCGTTCTGCAACCAGTTCGCCTGACTTCGGCAACCAGCTTGCCTCCGAGTTGAGTTCATACCGCAAGCCGGATAGGGGTGTTCCTTCGAATTCGATCGGAGCCGGTGTATTGAGACGATTCAAATCCTCAACCATCCAGGTCTCTGAAATCGGCGCGAAATCACTCGCGTTCAGCTCAATCGCTTGGGCTTCGGTTGCTGGAAGATAGGGTGACAAGAAGGAATTCCGCAGTCGTGCCCAACTGCTTGGACCGCTAATGACTAGCTGCCCGCCCCAGTGCACCCAGTCCAACAACGCATTCTTTTGATTGGCAGAAAGCTCGTCAGGCGCAACGTCATCCCAGACCACGACAGCGATGGAAGTCATCGTCAGCAGGGACTGCGGAAACAGGTACCTATTGTTTTGCGGCTTAACCAGCGAAACATAGTAGCTGCGGGTCTGCATATCACTCAACAAATCCTCGCTGTTCCAATACACCGCGTCCAAGACTGTAAGAAACTCGTAGGAGAGTGCTTCCGGGCTGAGTGCTACCAGCTGAAATTCATGTTCGTTGAGTTCGTTGGCAGGCTTCAGGCTCGGACTCTGCAAAATGGGCGACATCAATGGCCAATTGAGTAGCTCCGTTCGAAAGGTTAACCTGTTGGATACCATGGCAAAGGGATCGCTCTGCTTGCCTGAGAAAGGCACAAAGCACTGCAGATCAACCGTTTTGGTTTGCCCTTTGGGCAGGCTTGTTCGCCGAGTGAATTCATTGACGAAGTTGGTGCCTGGGATTTCAACCGAATCACTACCGCGAGTGATTCCACCCAAAGCCACGACCTGCAGGTCCTCACGATTGGACTTGAACGACTGGACGGTTTCATGCCAATGCCCAGGCTTGACCGTCAAGAGTTTTGTCTCGCTGTCAGCTGGCAGCGAGATAAGCTCACTCATTTCGAGTGACTCCCGACGCTCCTGGGCGCGTTTTTCGAGCTCCTCGCGGGTCAATTCTTCGTTGTTGCTGACACATCCGCGGCACCCGCAAAGCAGAGTCAGCGCTAGCATGCCCAGCAGGTAATGCCAGGCTGTTCTTTTTCGACGAAGGCATCTTTGGTCTGGCACATGCGGCATGCCAATCTGTCGCGAGGCTCTGTCCATCACTTGTCTCATGCTTAACACGAATTTGGATGTGCCCAGCATATCAGCTTTTCCACGACTTGCTCAGACAGCTACCCAGCGTTGAGCTTACCACGTGACATCTGGCCCACTGCCAGGCTGCTGAAAAGCTCGGTTTTCGTTTATTCTATTTCGAGTAACCGTTCACGGTTGGTTGCCATCATCGCTCTGCGTGATGAGGCCCGATCCGCACTTTCCGCTGCGAAACGCATCGGATCGGACCACACATTTGGACTTTGTGGAATTTAACCCGAAGACCTGGACAACGGACTGTTGGGCTTCGTCACGCCGAGCGTGAACGGCTACATTTTGAGTAACTGTGGCCCACTGATAGGGCCAAAGTGACCGGAGGGCTGATCGGGGACAACAATCGGCAACCTCTATTCCCGCCAAGTTGTTTATCGCGCGGCAGCTACTTTGATCAACACAATCCGTATTCTCAATGCACGAACGCATAATTTGCAGGGGGTCGATCTCGAGATTCCCCATCACCGACTGACCGTGATTACAGGCGTGAGCGGCAGCGGCAAAAGTTCCTTGGCAATGGATACTTTGTATGCCGAAGGACAAAGACAGTATATCGAGAGCCTATCGACCTACGCCCGGCAATTTCTTCAGCAACTGCAAAAGCCGGATGTGGAAATCATTGAAGGCTTGCAGCCCACCTTGTGCATTGATCAGCAGTCCGGTTCGACCAATCCGCGATCGACTGTGGCCACAGTAACCGAAGTCTATGACTACCTGCGTTTACTTATGGCTCGCGTGGGCACCCCGTATTGTTACGTCTGCGACAAGCCCATTGTGCAACAGCCACCGCAGCAGATTCAAAATGCTTTGATGAGCTTGCCGGAGGACACCAAACTGGTTCTGATGGCACCCGTGGTCCGCGGCCGCCGCGGTGCGCATCGCGATGAGTTGGAAGCTATCCGCAAAGCGGGCCTGGTTCGCGTTCGAATCGATAACGAGCTCTACGATATTGACGAGCTTCCAGCTCTGGCAGTTCGCAAGAATCACTCGATCGACGCTGTGGTGGACAAGATCATTATCCGCGCCAGCTCCGAAACTCGGTTGGCGGAATCCATCCGCGTCGCCTTGGAATTGGCACAGGGACTGGTTTCGGTGAGCTATTTGACTCCCGACGAAGCCGCATCTCCCGGAGAGAACCAATGGCAGGAAAGGCTGTTCAGCACGCGTTACGCCTGCCCCGACTGCGGTGTTAGTTACGAAGAGCTGGAGCCGCGGACGTTCAGTTTCAATAGCCCCTACGGTGCCTGCCCTGATTGCGATGGATTCGGCTATCAATACCGACTCGATCCGGAGCGAGTCGCTCCTGACTGGCGACGCTCAGCCAAGAACGGCGCTTTTGCTTGGCTTCAACAGCTGTCTCCAGAGCTCAAAAAGCCCATGCGCAACCGGCTGAAGAAGACCCTACAAAGTCTTGAGATTGCCTGGGATCTCAGCCTGCAGGAACTTTCCGCCGCTAGCAAGAAGCATGTGCTGTGGGGCAGGAGCAAACAAGACGATGGAGTCATGGCGGCAGTTCAGCAGATTCACGATGCTTGCGACGAAGATGAACAGGCGGAGTTTGATTTTCTGAAAGAGTTCCTGCCTTGCCAGACCTGCAGTGGAACGCGACTCCGCAAAGAAGCCCTGGCGGTCAGACTGAACGGTCTCAATATCGCACAGATTTGTGAACGCGACATCGCGGCGACTAGGGCCTGGTGTGAAGAGCTGGAGTTTACCGCCGAGAAACTTCCGATCGGCAAGCCAATCATTGATGAGATGCTGCACCGCCTTCGATTCTTGGACAAGGTGGGCGTAGGCTATCTGTCGCTATCTCGAGCGGCCGATTCGTTGAGCGGCGGCGAGCTGCAACGCGTTCGCCTGGCCACCAGCATCGGTAGTGGGCTGGTGGGGGTCTCGTACATTTTGGACGAGCCATCGATTGGTCTGCATCAGCGGGATAACGATCGGCTGATCGATTCACTCCGCGATCTGCAGCGCCAGGGCAATACCGTGATCGTTGTCGAGCATGACGAATCCATGATGCGAGCTGCGGATGTTTTAGTTGACGTGGGGCCTGGAGCCGGCCAAGGGGGCGGAACCATCGTTGCCTGTGGAACCCCGGAAGTTGTGGAACGCCACCCCACGTCGATAACGGCAGCATTTCTGCGGGGAGAGGAGCGGGTCGATCGCCCGACCTCAGTTCGCGATTCGGCCGGACGCGAATGGGTCACTCTCCGCGGTGCCTCGCTGCACAATCTCAAGCAGTTAGATGTATCCATTCCACTGGGAATGCTGGTGGGAGTTACCGGTGTCAGCGGCAGCGGGAAAAGCTCACTCATGTCCGAAACCCTGGTACCAGCTGTGTTGAATGCAATCGGCCAAGCCTCGCCAAGATGCGGCCCTTTCACAAGCCTGGAAGGGGCGGACAAAATCGACAAGCTGATTGAGATAACCCAAGCTCCGATTGGTCGTACACCCCGCAGCACACCAGCTACTTTTTGCGGCGTCTTCGATCTGATCCGCAAGCTGTGGGCCAATACTCGGGATGCTAAACGCCGAGGCTTTACGGCGAGCCGCTTCAGCTTCAACTCAGGGGGCGGACGCTGTCCCCAATGCCAAGGTCAGGGACAGGAAAAGATTGAGATGAATTTCCTGCCGGACTTGTTCGTGACCTGCTCGATGTGTTCGGGCAGTCGCTACAACCGCCAGACTTTGCAAATCCGCTTCCGCGACAAATCCATTGCGGACGTGCTGGCCATGAGTGTGGATGAAGCATGCGACTTTTTCGCAAACTTCAGCAAAATTCATCGGTTGTTAAGCTGCTTGCAAATGGTGGGACTCGGATACCTCGCACTCGGCCAAAGTTCCAGCACATTGAGCGGAGGCGAAGCGCAACGTATCAAGCTGGCCACTGAGTTAGCCAAAACGGAAACGGGTAAGACGCTTTATTTTTTTGATGAACCGACGACCGGTTTGCATTTTGCCGATGTGAGGCGACTCGTGCGCGTACTGGACGGGCTGGTTGAACGTGGAAATACCGTCATTGTCATCGAGCACAATCTGGACTTGATTCGCTGTTGCGACTGGTTGATAGACATTGGACCGGAAGGCGGAGAGCTTGGCGGACGGATCGTCGCTTGTGGTCCACTGCAGCAGGTTGCGGCTAATCCGGAAAGCCTTACGGGTCGCTATCTATAAGCCGGACCGGATAAGGTTGCGTCTGCCGACAGGCATCAAGAGTCCGCAGATTCCAGCTGGCGGTTTTTGACCATCGTGACTTCATTACCGCAATCGTTGTAGCTGACCTCCGACATCATGTGCATGATCAGATAAACGCCGCGTCCGTGCGTCTTTTCGAGATGCTCTTCGTCGGTTGGGTCGGGCAACTCGTCAGGGCAAAAGCCAGCTCCCTGATCTCGGAAACGCAGGTAAGCTCGTTGTTTAGAGACGCGGAACTCGACCTCTACCACAAGTTGCTCCGACTCTTGATTGCCGTGCGTGACAGCATTAATCATCGCCTCTTCGGCAGCCATTTGAACGTGAAACAGGTCGCTGCCATCCCAACCGGCCTGCGTCAGCGCCTGTAAAAGCTGCTCGATAATCTGATGCCCGACCTCCTTGGAGCTTGGCATGGTCTCGTGCAAAGTCCACATCCAAACAGATTCTTCCAAAGTTCCGACTCCTGACTGGGCATTACAGGCAGATACGTAACGTCCGCAAAACTACGGTACAACGCGGGCAAGCCGCCCACCATTGAAGCTGACTAAGCGGATGCTTACCCATCTTGGATTGAATGGTCGTTTGTATTTAGCCATGAATCCTTAAGAATCGACACCAAAGGCCTTCAAGGCTTCTTTTTCTGTCTTGCGGATATCAAATACGCGATCGAGCCGCGTGATGGTGAAGACCTCCTTGATCTCTTCACGCAGGCAGCAAAGACGCAAATTGCCGCCGGCTTGCTTGACCTTCTTGTCAATCAAAATCAACTTGTTCAGCGCGGCTGAGGAAAGAAATTCTACGCCCTCAAAGTTAAGCAAAATGTGCTTCATCTTGTCTTTGTCCACCAAAGACATCAACTCGGCACCCATTTCTTCAATGCTGGCACTGTCAACGATTTTCTTGTCGTTGAAGCGTACCGTAGCTAGATCGCCGATTGTCACGACTGTTATTCGACGTCTTTCGGTCATCAAGTACTCCTAGGTCTTTCTTCCGGTCTAAATGCGGAAAGCACTTGCAAAATACCGGCTCAACAAACGGGCGACCCGAGGCATGCAAGGCCCGAGGGCAGCTGGGAAGGGTAAATCGAAAACGCACTCCGAATGCCTCTAACCTGGCTGATCAAGACCAGCCGCTGTACCCCAGGCCACGGAAGCGTTTCCTGCGTGCGTGACGGATTGCGGCCCAGCCCCAATTACTCAAGGGAGCCAAGCTCCGCGTCCGCCAGCACGACGCGAGCATCATGCTAAGCCAATCCTGCCTTGCTAGCAAGTATTCCCCCTGGTAGGCCGCGGTCAGCAGCTGAGTCCTGCCGGGGCTTCCACTTGACCTGTCAGCAGGATTCGGACTACAGATGAACGAAGTTTCGGCGACGCAAAGTATAAGGGCTGCTGAACTCTCGATGTCCGCCAGTGTGAAAGTATCCCATGCATTCAGTTGACCTATTGGAGGAAGCGCTCAGAATCGCCATGGATTCCGGGTTTGAAATCCGGCAGGAGTGGTTGGGGGACAAAGGAGGAGGAGCCTGTCGCATCGGTACGCGGTGGGTGCTCTTTGTCGATCTTTCGCAGACCGCCCAAGAACAGCTGGCCCAGGTTGTGGCCGCACTTCAATCTTCCGGCAAAGTTGGTTGGGAGGAGCAGGCCTCCAGCCAACTCAGGCAACTCGTGCAGTAGGCCGGGCCGCAGAAAAAGCGGGACTCTGTGAATAGGCAGCGGCCTTCACCCAATCCGCTCGTCTCCAATCGGCGTACGCTGCTGGTTTTGTGCTAAGCCTTCTAGTACGCTTGTGGTCTCGCGAATCTCAGCAGCACCCTCGACTGGCAGAAATTCTCCATTCCCATGAGTTGTCAGATGCCCCTCAAGAAACTATCGCGATACTCAGGCTTATTCGGCTGTTTGCTGGGGCTAGTTCTGACCAGCCTGACTTTGCCGGCACAAGATCGCCCCAATATCATCTACATCATGGCCGATGACAAGAGTCAGTGAGCTTGGGCAATTGGCGAGAATCGCTAAGAAAAGCTCTGTTTTCTTGGGTTTTTCTAAGATTTTGGATCGCGGTTGCCTCAGGCGAATTCAGGGGAAATCAGAAAGGTTAACTACACTTTGCTACACCGAGTAAAGGCCTGCTGGCTCGGTTCGGGAACTGCGATTGCTCCTTAGTCAGCGCTGCCGCCATGCCGCAACGTTAGCGGTGACCTTTCATCTGACCTGATTCACAGACGATCAAACCGCCTCGATTGCCTGAGGCTGGGGTCAGGTTGCCTTAGCGACTGGCGACGAGGTGGGACTGTCAAACGTGCTCCTCGACAGAGCCCACTCATCCGGATGGTTTTCCCAGACTCGACCGGCAGCGGGTAATTCTGAGATTGAATCTTGCCCTGCCGCTGACGAGGAGTCTGTTCTTTCCCGCAGGGCGTTCCCGGCAGCGCCAACATGTCTGACAGGTTGACACCACTGCTGCTCCTGCTATCATGTCTGACATGTTGACACTGCGGTTGTGGAGAAGAGCTCATGCAGATTGAAGCAATTGAACGGCAGACGACGGCAGATTTGGTGGTTGAGCGGATTGCTGGGGTCATCAAGGAGCAGAAGCTGTCAGCAGGGGAGCGACTGCCGGGTGAGCATGAACTGGTCGAACAGCTCAAGGTGAGCAGGCCGGTGTTGCGCGAGGCGCTGGCCCGACTGCAGAGCATGGGGCTCGTCGATATCCAGCGGGGACGCGGCACGTTTGTCGGGAATCGGACCAGTCTCACCAACTGTGTGCGGCTGTTGCGATCCGCAGTGACAATCTCGCCGCAGGAACTTCGCTCTTATGCCGAACTGCGGACGGCGATGGAAGTACAGGCTGCGCGGCAGGCCGCGGAACTGGCCACCGATGACGACGTTGCCGAGCTTGCCGCTTTGTTGAAGCAGCTCGACGATGAGGACTTGCCCTATGCGGAAGCACTCGAACTGGACTTTGCCTTCCATCGCAAGTTGATTGATATCGCGGGCAATCCGCTGATGCAGAACATGATCGAGGTGATCTACGAATTCGTCCTCACGCAGATGGTTCGCACCACGCCGTCGCAGCGGGAAAACGCGTTGGGGCGGAAACTGCACAAGGCGATTCTGCGGGCAGTTCGAGAACACAATCCGGATGCCGCCGCTGACGCGATGCAGCAACACATGCAGGCCGTGCTTGATCGTTTGGCGAGGGAGACGTCATGAATCGACTGGCAGTCCTGCTGTTGGCGCTGGCGTGTTTGGTCTCACGGGCCGAGGCCGATGAACCTCGCGACTTCACGCAGCAGCAGCTCACATTTTTTGAAACGAAGATTCGTCCCGTGCTGGTCGAGCACTGTTACGAGTGCCATGCGGCCGGGGCGAAGATTGTGCAGGGCGCGTTGCGAGTCGATCATCGCGCGGGCTTGCTACGAGGTGGCGACAGCGGACCGGCCATCGTGCCAAAGCAGGCTGAGCAAAGTCTGCTCCTTAAGGCGCTGCGATACGACGAGTTCGAGATGCCGCCGAAGGGAAAACTGCCTGATTCGGTCATCAGGGATTTTGAAGCCTGGATCGCGATGGGAGCACCCGATCCGCGTGAGGCAGTCGCCGATCCTCTGATCCGGTCGATCGACTTTGAGGAAGGCCGGAAGCACTGGGCGTTTCAACCAGTGACTGATCCGCAGCTTCCAGCAGTCAAGAATGAGAGTTGGCCGCTCGACCCACTCGATCATTTCATCCTGGCGCGGCTGGAAGCTTCTGGATTGAAGCCGGCAGCGGAGGCCAATCGACACACGTGGCTACGCCGCGTGAGTCTCGACCTGACGGGCCTGCCCCCGACACCAGGCGAGATCAACGCGTTCATCAACGACAAGTCGCCACAAGCCTTTGAAGCCGTCGTCGATCGGCTGCTGAATTCGCGAGCGTTCGGCGAACGCTTGGCCAGGCACTGGCTCGATCTCACCGGTTATGCCGACATGATCGGGACCTCGAACAACGTCTTCGCCGAGCACGCCTGGCGGTATCGGGATTACTTGATCGAGTCGTACCACAAGGACAAGCCGTTCGATCGTTTCGTTCGCGAGCAGATCGCTGGTGACCTGTTGCCGGCAGAGTCACCAGAAGAACGGGCCGAGAACATCACGGCAACCGGGTTTCTAATGGTCGGCGATGTCGAGATCGTCGAGCCTGATAAAGCGAAGATGGAAGCCGACCACATCGACACGCAGGTCAGCAAGATCGGCATGGCTTTCCTCGGGATGACGCTTGGCTGCGTGCGTTGCCACGACCACAAGTTCGATCCAATCGCACTGACGGACTACTACGGCATCGCCGGGATGCTTCGCAGCTCACCCGCGACGCACAAGATCCCGTTCGGTGTGTGGAGCACGCTTAATTCCACCGAGTTGCCCGAGACGCCGGAGCAACTCGCTGCACGCCAGAAGCTCGAAGCCGAACACGAGCAGAAACTCGCTTCGATGAAAGGCGAGCGGGACCGACTGGAGGCCGAGAAGAAGGCCGTCAGCGAGCAACTAGCGCAGCTTGAGCAGGCCGCAAAAACAGCGGCCAATGCTGCCGCCAGTGAGGCGACATCAGTCAGCAGTGCAACAACACCGTCGACCGAAGAAGTCGCTCAAGCTCCAGCGAACAAGGAGGCCCTCACCAAACGTCGCGACGAACTGGCTGAGCAAATTAAGAAACTTGGTCCGGCGATTCAGCATGCCGAGTTCTTTCGTTCGAAGATACCGAAGGCGTTTGCGATGCGTGACGGCGAGCAGCCGTCCGACATGCCGATCTACATTCGCGGCAATCCCTACTCACCGGGGGCTGTCGTGCCGCGCGGGACCATTCAAGTTGCCTCGTGGGAAAAACTCCCTGAGATCCCGGCAGGTCAAAGCGGTCGGCGGCAACTTGCTGACTGGCTGGCCGATCGACGCAATCCGCTGACGGCTCGTGTCATGGTCAATCGCATCTGGCAGAAGCTGTTTGGCGAGGGCATCGTCCGCAGCGTCGACTACTTCGGCACCCGAGGAGAGACGCCGTCACATCCGCAACTGCTTGATCATCTCGCTACGCGATTCATGCAGAACGGTCAGAACGGCTGGTCGCAGAAACAGTTGATCCGCTCGCTGGTACTCAGTCGCACCTACCGACTGAGCAGCACGAACGACGCAACCGCGATGCAAGTCGATCCCGACAACCGGTTGCTGTGGCGGATGAATCGCGAGCGGCTCGATGCCGAAGCGATTCGCGACAGTCTGCTGGCGGTTAGCGGCGAACTGCTCACAAGCCATGGCGGCCCAGCTCTCGTGTTGGAAGAAGTCGAGAACTGCGGGGCTCTCGTGCAGCAGGGCGTGAACCCGCCCAACTACAACCATCGCAAGTCCCGACCCGACCAGGAATTTCAGCGGTCGATCTACCTGCCCGTCATGCGAACGAACACCACGAATCTCGATCGCATTCGCACGCACTTCGACTTCGTCAACCCGGCCCAGATCGCCGGCCAGCGTTCGCAGACGGTCGTCCCGACGCAGGCTCTGTTCGTGATGAACAACGAACTGTTCCGCAAACGCGCCAAGGCGCTGGCCGAGCATCTCATCACCGAGTTCCCGCAGTCCGATGTGCGACTGGAACAACTCTGGCTCCGCGTCTTCAGCCGGCCCATTACCGACACCGAACGATCCGCCGTCACCACGTTTCTGCGGGAACTCAATCACGCGCCGACGGAAGCCAACGAGAAAGTCGGCGAGTTGGTCGCGTGGCAGGAACTCTGCCACAGCCTCCTGGCCTCGAACGAATTCATCTTTCGCCTGTAATCGAAAGACTCAACCTATGAAGACTCACACCCGATTCTCTCGTCGTCAGATGCTGCGGTCCGCTGCCTGCGGGTTTGGTGGGCTCGCGCTGGCAGACATCGTGCGTGCGGCAACCAACCCGTCGGCCGCGCAAATTCCCGGCTCGATCCCGAAAGTGAAGCGAGTGATCTTCCTGTTTATGGCTGGAGGACCATCGCAGCAGGATCTGTTCGATCCGAAAGAATTCATCCGCGAGAAGCATGGGCAGCCGATCGATTCGCCGCTGCGAAAGGAAGTCACACAGGTCGGTACGGAGAAGTTCCTGGCGCTGGGAGCGATGTCACCGGTTCGGCCGCGCGGCGAGTCGGGCATGATGATTTCCGACCTGATGCCGCACCTGTCGAACATCGCGGATGACATCTGCCTTCTGCGTGGCATGAACGCCGACAACCCGCAACACGCCAGCGCGACGAACCAGTTTCACACGGGCGTCTTCACGGAAGTTCGGCCTTCGATGGGCGCGTGGATCAGCTACGGCCTCGGTACCGAGAACCAGAATCTGCCGAGTTTCGTCAGTATCCATGCACCCGGCGTGAGGACCTACGGCTCGGGATTTCTGCCTGCCGCACATCAGGGGACGCCGCTCACGGTGCCGCTCGATGACAAGACATTGCCGATCGAGAATCTGCGGAACGCTTCGCCCACCGAGGCCATTCAGCGGCAGCGACTTGATCTCACCCGGCAGTTCAACCAACGGCTGCTCGATGAGATCCACGGCGACGCCAACATGGAAGGGATGATCCAGAACATGGAACTTGCCTTCCGCATGCAGACCACAACGCCGCAACTGGTCGATCTCTCGAGCGAGAGCCAAGCCACGCTCGATCTTTACGGCGTCGGCGGCGGCAACCCCAGCGATAAGCACGGCCGCGCCTGCCTGCTGGCTCGCAAGCTGAGTGAGTCTGGAGTGCGGTTCGTACAGGTAACGATGGACGGCTGGGACCATCACGGCAACATCCGCGGCAATCTGCCTCGTCTGTGCCAGCAGACCGATCAGCCCGTCGCAGGGCTCATCAAAGACCTGAAGCAGCGCGGGTTGCTCGAAGACACGCTGGTGCTGTGGTCCGGCGAGTTTGGTCGCACGCCCTGGAGCCAGGACCTGAGCGGCACGGCTCCCATCGACACACACGGCCGCGAACATCAGCCGGAGAGTTTCTGTGCGTGGATGGCTGGCGGTGGCATCAAAGGCGGATTCACCTGGGGCGAAACCGATCACATGGGCTACAGCGTGGTCGACGGCAAGATTCACATCCACGACCTGCACGCCACGATGCTGCATTTGCTCGGCATCGATCACACGCAACTGACCTGGAACCACCTCGGCCGCGACTTCCGCCTGACCGACGTGCATGGCTCCGTAGTGAAGGAGATTCTCGCGTAATGACACTCACAACGATCATGTTCCGGGTTCGAGATTTGTTACGTTCGAGCCTCGTCCTCTGTGTAATCCTCAGCCTCGCCGGTGCCGGTACCGTCTGCGGGGCGGAACCGTTTGAAGCGTTTCTCGAGAAGCACTGCGTCCGCTGCCACGGCCCGCAGAAGGAAGAGGGAGATATCCGGATCGACCGGCTGTCGCGCG
>JANSWS010000284.1 GCA_024743355.1 bacterium | reverse complement strand
GCAGCTCTTTGATTGCCTGGAGCAGATTCGATACCTGCCTTTGGCTGCAACTCCACTGATCGAGCAAAGCCTGCAATCGTCGCGGTTGACCTTGCGAGTTGCGGCTATTCAATGTCTGAAGGCCCATGACACGAGCCTTGTCGAAACCGAGTTGTTACATTTGTTGCTCGAACGCTTCCAGGACCCGTACGAAGCGCCGGCCGTTTTGTCTGCCGCCACTTCGTTGCTGTCGAGTTTCCCGAACGAGGACATGGGCGCCTTGGCAAAGCAGCTCGCGGGTTTGCCAGAGCCGAGCCTGTCCAACACAATGTGGGCTTTGGCCGACTCAAGTCCGGGCTCACCGCTGTCGTTGGAAACCGTCAAGTCGCTGATCGAGAAGCCGCAGTTGTCGCTCTCTGCTCGCTGCGGTGCGACTCTGGCGCTACGTGGCATGTCCGATAGCAATGAGTCCATGATGCGATTGCTGAGCCAACTGCAGGGCAATCAAGACGAGGCATCGCTGCGAGCCTGTCAAATCTTGGTCTTATCTCAGTCACGAACCGCCGATCCAGCGCTGGCCGAACAGTCCGCAGCCGAGAACAGTTTGCTGATCCGGGCCTGTAAGGCCTACTCAGATGCAATGCTGGGGAATCCTGGCGGGGCCGAAGCATTGATTCCGTTGCTGGTCGCTTCACCGCACCGTTTGGATGCGAATCCGGGCTCGGATTCGCCTGACTATGCAGCTAATGAATTGGCGCGGGCCCTGCTGCTGGAACTTGGCAACGATGCGATCCTGCCTTTGCAAAGTGTCATCGCCCGGCAGGAGCTGCCGCCCGCCTTGCGGGCGCAAGCCCTGGAAGTGTTGTTGGCCATTCCCCAAGACGATTATGGCTATCTGCTGGGGTGGATCGGCGATCCCGTTGTCGGTCAAATCTGCGAACAGTCCTTCCTCCAGAAAACACCGATGAAGGATGATGTGCTAGGGCTGCGGCTACTATTCCAACTGCACCGAGCCTGCGACGCTCCGAGTCTTCGCTATCGCTATCAGAAGCTGGCCGAGCAAGTCGTAGCTACGTTCTCAACGGGTAACGAAGCCGCGACACCGGACAGGCGTTCATCCAGTTTGGTTCGCTTACTACACGCCAAGATGTCGGGAGACACTTTTCTGCGTCCTGTGAATGCAGATTTACTGGCAGGAAGCAATTTTGAACTGCTAGACACATCGGACTCTGGCCGGTTCCATTCTGCTGTCCATCCATTCGACATCCCTGTGGCATCAGCTTCCGAGGCTACGAGCTTTGAAGCGGTAGACACCCTGACAGCGACACCTCAATTCGCAGCTCAAATGCAAAGCTTTGGAGCCTTGCCGCGGGGCGCGCAGCCGCCTTCAGCGATTGGGCAAGCGGCAACCGAGGTGAATGTATTTTATGGGACCAATCGTCGTATGAACTGGGATGTGCTGCCGCACCTACCCAGCGTGTCTCGCGTCGGATTTTCCATTATGTGGCCGCTGAGCTTAGGAACTCTGGTGGCTGCTGCTTTGTGGATGTTTCTGCGTTCTGGAAGGTCCACGTTTCTACCCCTCTCGATGGCAGCTGTGGCGGGTCTGTTGGCAATGACGGCGGCCTTTCGCGTCAACGATACTGCCGTTCGTCGGCTGGGGCAGCCAGCCGCTTATGCGGGCGAATTTGCCGACGGAATTTCCTTTGGCATCTGTCGTGTTTCAATTCCGCCGAAGCATCTGCCAGGAGAACTGGAAGGCCCATCCATCTTCCGCTTGGAGATCCGTGAAGATGATCAGGAGCACATTGTGCTAAAGTCCACCACGGAACTGGAATCCAGAGATTTCTTCCGCGAGCTGGATACGGAGATGTTATCCAAGGGACGCAACTTGCTGGTCTTCATCCACGGCTACAACGTATCCTTCGAAGACGCCGCACGCAGGACCGCCCAGCTTGTTCACGACCTGGAGTTTCCCGGTGCGCCCGTCTGTTACAGCTGGCCCTCGCAGAGCAGCTGGTATCAATATCGCCAGGACCAGGAGAATATCCGCCGCAGCGTTCCGCACATCAAGCAGTTTCTGCTGCAGTTAGCCCAGCGGACCCGGGCTGACTCCATTCATCTCATTGCTCACAGTATGGGGAGTGTCGGACTCACCGAAGCCTTGGCAGATATGTCTCCAACCCCTTCTCCCAGATTCCAACAAGTGGTGCTCGCCGCGCCCGACATCAACGCGGAATCGTTTCGAACCGAGATTGTTCCCAAGATCACAGGCAAAGCGAAGCGATTCACCATGTATGTGTCGAGTAGCGATTTGGCACTGCTAGCCTCACGCTACTTCAACGCGGGTTGGCGGGTGGGTGAGCTGCTGAACTTGCACGACATTCCTTTCATCGATGTCATTGATTCCAGCGCCGTTGATACGAGCCTGCTGGGACACAGCTACTATGGTCAACTCAGCGTCCTGAGCGATCTCGCCGAGCTACTCATGGACCAACCCTTGGAAGAGCGAACGAATATTCAGAAACGCGTTCACAACGGTGTGGCTCAGACGGTTTTTCGAATTCCCCGAATCGCCAGTGCCGAGGATCAGCAGGCGGTTTCGCGATGAGGCCGGATTTTGCTATGTTGGGTCAGGACGAATAAAGAGGGTTCGACCTTGCCTCGACACAACTCAGAGGCTCAGACTATTTGCGATTGGAAGAATTTGCTCTTTGCTTATGCCCCCGAGCTTCGACTCGTTGTACCACACAAGTTCTCACTTTGCACTCATTTGAGACGCGTTTTCAAGTGTGAATCGACCGGACATTCGCTTTCCCCTACGTAGGATTTGCGGCGGACAAACGGTGTTGGAAGTTTGTCTCAATCGGTTGGAACATAAGCGAACAGAGAAAACAGAGTAAGTAAACTACTCTGTTGTCTCGGTTTTCTCCTGTTCCATCAACTAGCCTGCTGACAAGCTGTCTGTGGAGTAACTAACAGATGCCAGCCTTGCTATGTATTCTGTCCCAGCCGAACGTGTGTGGCACAACGAGGCAAGGGGGAAGATTAGTTTTGCAAGGCAAACATCGATTCAGACCTCCTGCAAAATCGCATCAGAGAAGTTGTGCGGCGATATCGGCCAAGCGCGATGCGTTTCGGGTCAAACTAAAGTCATAGGATGTGCGTTCGGCGTTGATCGCCAGTCTTGACTCAATCTCGGGACGAATGCTGCGATCCTTGAGCGCCTTCAAGGCTTGCTCGATCTGCTGGGCAAGATTCTCCGGGTCTCGGGCTTTGGCGACCCAGGGGGTGCAGTATTCTGGCTTTCCAAGTCCCAGTACTTCGGCCGCGCCACCCACGGCAGTTGCCACGATGGGCTTGCCTAGCATTTGCGCTTGAATCAGAACCAGCGATAAACCTTCCGCGTGCGATGGATGCACGATCAAATCCGCGGCCTGCATGAGTTGCTCCGCGTCATGCCGAAATCCCAGCAGACGAACGCGATCTTCCAGCCCTTGACTTCGAATCTGGCGTTCGAGATTGGCACGCTCAACGCCTTCGCCGGCAATAACCTGCATCAAGGGCAAGGCGGGATCCAGCTGGGCGATGGCGGACAGCAGATCGGAATGTCCCTTGCACGACAGCAGACTTCCGACGCATACCAGCAAACGCGTATTCTCATCAACGATGCCCAGCTCACGACGAATCTCCTGCCGACTGCTAGTGGAAGGACGGATGGGAGCCGTGCCACCGTAAACGACGACCGATTCGTCGGCATGCATGCCACCTCGCAGCAGCATTTCTCTTGCCGCGTTGGAAACGCAGATCACCTTGTCAGTGAGCAGTCGATACTTGAGCCGGCTCCGCAACGGGAACACCGTGTGCTTGTAGGCCAATCTTCGGGGTCGCGGGCTGCGGAGAGTCTTGGCCGCTAAGCCGGCCAACAGCACGGCGTGGCTATCATTCATGACAATCACGTCCGGGGCCCAATCTCTGAATACTGCCCGCACTGCGAGCAAGTCGCGTAGATTTCTTCCGCGCTTGCGGCAGGCATACAGTCGTGAACCACGGTGGTACTCCAGCAGTTCGGCAACTTGACTTTGTCCGCGAACGATCCAGCCAACACTATGTCCGGCATTCATCAGTTCGTCCGCAATGGATGCCAGCAGGACTTCGCCTCCACCAAAGTTCTCTTGTGTGCTAACGAGACAGAAGCGCATATGTAAGCGTTACCGAAAAAAGTAATCTCATCACCTTGATGGAATCGCCGCTATGCCACTCGGAATCCAGGCTGGCGGAGTCGCCGCGCCACCTCACGCAACTCGGGCGACCCAGGCTTCTCAGGCTTCCGCCTGGGCGCGAAGTCGCTGGTCACCGGTGTCCTGGGCATCGAATCCTGGGCATTTAATCCCGGGCATACTAGAAGGAGACGAACCTGCGTGGCAAGATCGAGTCCAGAAATCACTCGAACATCCCGGGCAACTGACTGCGATCCAAGCTCATTGGTGAATCGGCTCCGCGGATAAAACCGACAGTTAAATCGCGGCAGGCCGAAGTTTTTACTTTGCTTGCAAAAACGGATTTCATCAGAAAGTGTTGAGGCCAAGCGGCGTGGTCACCCGATGATTGTAAGAACGCTGCGTTCGCGAAGTCTCTCCTGAGTAACTATGGACAGTTGATCCTTTCGACAGGGAAAGCGGCGCCCTTGGATGGACTTGACTCCATGTCGTCAATTGTCCTATAAGAGTTACGGACCCAAACCAGCAGGGGAGAACTGCATTCATGCAAATTCACGGCCTTCATCAATCACAGGCAACTCAGTCGATCCATGCCGCGCAGAACAGTCGGCCAGCGTCGAAGGCGATCGGCGCTGATGCGCCGCAGCCCGCGCAAGCGGATCAACTGGATTTATCTCCCGAAGCTTTGGCAATCAGCCGTTCCGAGGCGGCGTCGACCAGCGAGATTCGTATGGAGAAAGTCGCCGCAATCCGTCAGGCCATCGCTGATGGCGTGTATGAGACACCGGAAAAGCTCTCACTGGCATTGGACAAAATGCTGGACACATTTGTCTGATCCAGGCCTTACCGTCACGATCATAGCTGCCGCACCCGGGCATTTCTCTGGTGCGGCATAATGACCGTCGACCGCATGCTTAGATTTCCTGCGGGCAAAGGAAAGTCGCAACTTCTTGCGCCTGCAGGCTCTACACGGCTTCCGAGTCGACCGGTCAGTTGATCGGACCGGGCTGCCGGCCCCGACGGGCGCAGCTTCAAAAGACGCGGTCTGGGACATACAATAGACTCAGTGGCCGTCGATCGCGGCCGGCTATAATTGGCCGTCTACCCTTGTTGCTAGAAATTTCCCGTGTCTTCGACCGAATCCGCTCCCTCCGATGCGCTGTCGACCTCACTGGCTGCCATTGAGGTCTCCCAGACTCCCAACGAAAGATTCGAGGAATACCTCGTCAGTCGCGGCCTGCGCAAGACGCAGCAGCGAAGCTTCCTGGTCGAACAGGTATTCAGTCATCACGAGCATTTTGACGCGGACCAGTTGATCGACCAACTTCCGCGTAAGGGCGAGGAAAATTACGTCAGTCGAACAACTGTCTACCGCACCCTGAACGAATTCGTCGATGCCGGACTGCTGCGCCGCTTCGAATTGAATGGCCGAAGCGTCTACGAACACGATTATGGCTATCCGGAACATGATCACTTCTATTGCATGAAGTGCCACGAACTGTCGGAGTTCCAGTCGGAAGAGTTGGTAAAGCTACGCGATGTCATCGCCCGGGAACATCGCTTCCGCGTTCGCAGCCACCGCTTGATCATTCAAGGCATCTGCCATGCTTGCAGTACCAGTCGGAACAACCGGCGGCGACAGGATAGGGTTTAGCGCGAATCTCGGTCTATCTATCTCCGGCATCGAAAAAAATTGCAGCTCATGATTGCTCGCTTACTGAACACGTTCGGCCTTCTCCTGATCCTGTGCTGTCTGGGCTGCGAGCAGACGCCAACCAAGATCCCGTCAGCAAGCAACGATCCCGCGGTACAGGACCAGCCGGCGGATGCTCAAGCGGACCCTCCGCCCGGCGAAGTCAAAGCCGGCAAAGTCGACGCGGGCGAAGCCAACGCGGGCAAGCCGGTTGTCGAAGCAGAATCGATCGCGGTGGCTGACGATCTTCAACCCGACGCCGCAGTAGCTGAAATCATCCAGCCCTACATGGAGCAGATGCATGCGAGCATGGACGAGGTAATAGGTCAGGCTGCCGCCGATATTACTCGTGGCAGACCGGAAAGCGCGCTGGGGAATTTGGTCGCCGATGCACTGCTGTGGCACGCTAATAAAATCTCCCCGGAACAAGTCGATATATCCCTGGTAAACAATGGTGGCATTCGCTTGCCGGCCTTGATGAAAGGTCCCATCCGCGTGGCAGATATCTACCAATTGGTTCCCTTCGATAATCGCGTCGTCATATTGACCCTGAGCGGACAACAGATTGAAGACCTGTTGATTTCCATGGCTAAGAAAGGCGGCGAGCCCATGTCGGGTCTTACCTACAAGATTGACAGGGACGAGACGCAGGTCAGGGAAATCCGCATTGGCCAACAAGCTCTCGTACCCACGGCGACCTATCGGCTGGCCACGCTGGATTACTTGGCATCGATCGGCCGCGAGTATCAGATCCTTCAAGACGCTGCTTCACGCGTGGATGACACGGTTTTTCTCCGCGACGCCATGGTGACTTATATCCGGCAGCTCAATGTTATCGAGCCAACCCTGGATGGAAGGGTTTCCTATGAAGAATAATCGAACCGCGAATCGACGTGGCTTTCTGAAAGCCATGACCGTGACTTCCTCCATCGGCCTATCGTGGGCGGCATGCAGGCGTTCCGCCGCGTCCGAGGACGCATCGCTGGTGATATTGCACACCAACGATACGCATTCGTATTTAGAGCCATTTCCCGCGGAACATCCCAAATACCCGGGCTTGGGTGGCGCCGCGCGACGGGCAGCCCTGATCCAACAGATTCGGAGTCAGCACAAACATGTCCTGTTGCTGGACAGCGGCGACATTTTCCCGGGCACCCCGTATTTCAACTTGTTTGGCGGCGAGCTGGAATTCAAGGTCATGTCCGCCATGAAATACGACTACACCACCATCGGCAATCATGACTTTGACAACGGCATTGACGGGTTAGTCAAGCACATGCCGCTCGCCAGCTTCGAGTTCCTATCCGCCAACTACGAAGTTGCCGGCACGGCCTTGGAACCGCACGTCAAGCCCATGGCCATTCGGGATTTCGGCGATTTCAAAGTGGGGATTTTTGGCTTGGGGATTGAGCTCTCCGGCTTGGTGCTGGACGACTTGTATCGCGGAGTGAACTACACCGATCCCATTCAAGCGGCCCGCAAGTCGATAGCCGAACTCAAGCAAGCTGGCTGCGACTTGATTGTCTGCCTATCGCATCTGGGCTACCGGTACGGCCAAGATCGTGTTTCCGACCGGAGTCTAGCGGCAGAGGTTCCCGAGATTGATGTGATTCTGGGAGGTCACAGTCATACGTTCCTGAACGAACCCGATATTGTTCGTGGTCCTCGGGGCTCATCGACCTTGATCCATCAGGTCGGCTGGGCTGGCATTCGTTTAGGCCGCATCGACGTGCGATTTTCCGCCGCCAACCAGCCAGCTCGCACAGTTACCGGCCACTACACGCTCGGCAATCCCGCCCGGGCTTTGAGCTAGCTGGATAGCGACACTTTCGATAGAAATCGCGGCAGATCCTGGCTTAACCGTGATAACACGATTTCTAGCGAAGTGTTGCCTAAGCCCTTCGACAGTCGCCTTTCGCTCCCGCGAAAGCTGCGGATAAACGCTACTCTGCGGGAGCGAAAGGCGACTATCAGACAATCAGTAAGCGAACGCTGCTTAGCAGAACTCTGCGTCGTCGCTATCCGCTTCCATGCCCAGCCGCATTGTCAGGCTTTGAAACTCTTGGAAGAGCTGATCACTGCTGGTATGAACGTGCTCAGCCTCGGTGATGAATTGCAGTTTCTTGTCGAGGTAGACATCATGACTGATCAACACCCGCTCAAAGGACTCGAGTGGTGAACCGTAGCCGATGATCATCTTGTGCTCATCAAACTGAACCTCCTGCTGCCGCTTCGGATTCAGAACGGCGATCCCAGTACAACCATCGTTGAGCAGCATGTCCTCGTAGTCATACAGAATGCTCTTGAGTACCGGTAAATCCATATGCTCCCGGTAAAAATCCTCATGCGACCCAGTGTGGTAGTGACTGGTCTCCAAGACGACATCCACCACGGGCCCCAGGGTACCGATCATGTCCATAAACAGGTCGAACAGGCGGTGCTTGGATGCTGCGGCCATAATCACCGGGACCTTGGTTCGCGTCGTCGGATCCACATAGGTTTCGTGGCGAAAGCCTTGACGAGGGATTACCTTAAGATCAACCGAAGGACGTACAGCATCCGTCAACTCGAATGCGCCATACGTGGAGATCTCCAGATGCGCCTCCAGTTGTTCATCGGTCAGGCTTCCAAAGTTGGTCAGAGCATCCGACTTTGATGTGCTGCTGGGGGAATTCGTTGAGGTTTGAGAGCTCTGTTGCGAACCCATCTGTGTCTACTTTCAAAAAAGCGTGGATTTGGGGGGAGCTGCGACCGCTTCTGGTTCCTATCGCAGACACAGAAAACTAGGTCACCTGATTGGTGCTCAAAATGCGATTCGCGCAAGTTGACTTGATTCCAGCGGCGTGGAATGCTGGCTACCGACAAAGACCGAATATTCGGAATGCATGCCAAATTGATGTTGCAGTTTGTAAACACGCTTGGTTTACAATTGCTGAACATAGTCATCACGCAGTCCACGAAACGTGCTCCTAATGAAACACCACTACGTCCGCTATGCCGCCTTGTTGGGGCTCTTCGCAGTTCTGCTTTGCGGCTGTGAAGATCCGCCCGAGATCAAGCCTCTCGAGCCCTTGAAAAAGGAAGAAAGCCAGGCATCAGAAAGTCCTCAGCAGACGCCAACCACCACAGAGTCCCAGAATTGGTGGCAGAGCCTGGAGTCTCTACCCTTCGAAGCCTGGTATGTGCAATACGCCGGAGGCAAGCGAATCGGCTACTATCAAACGCTGATTAAGCCCCAAGAAGTGGCCGATGGAATCCGAATCGAGAGTCGCGGTCTGTTTTCGCTGAAGGCAAGCCCGACTTCCAGCAACCCAACCTCCTACGAATTCCAATTGGAGGCGTTGGAAGATCCCCAGGGAAATCTGGCTCGGTTTACCGAAGTCACCTATGCCGATGATGTGGAGTCCCGGATCGAGGGCAGTATGCTGGGAGACCGTTTGACTCTCAAAAACACGCTGCCCGATGGTACTTCGAGCAAGGTCAGTCTGGCCTGGCAACCGGGCACCTGGGGAGTCTTGGGAATTCAATCCATGCTGCTGGCTGAGCCCATGCAGCCCGGAGATCGCCGGCAGTGCCGAATTCTCGTGCCCAAACTCGGCCAGATCATAGCCGTCGAACTTGTGGCTGGCTCCCCCGAAATCACGACTCTACCAGGTGGTGCTACCCCCTCGCTGATTCCCATCGACGTTGTCATGCAATCGAAAGAAGGACAGGCTCGATCGCGTAACTGGATCACCGAAAGTGGCCTGATCAAAAAGACCTTATCCTTCGATCCAACAATCAGTACCTTTCATGCCCCACGTGACGTCGCAGAAAGGATTCGCGACGAGATGCTACTGGGCAGACAATTGTCCAAGACGATTCCCTACCAGAGTGCGGGGCCAAGCAACGACGCGGAATCCGTGGATTACATGGTGGAAGGCTCCGGCATCGACTTATTCCGCTTGTTCGACAAGACCGTGCGTCAGCAAGTCAAGTCTCTTACCGCCTTACGCACGCGAGTCACCGTTTTTCGCGATCCGGCGTCAGTTCCGGGCTTAAGCCTGACTGAGCCCACTGCCGAGTGCCTTGCTTCATCGACTATGATTCCCGCACAACATGCGTCGATTGACAAGCTGGCAACTGAGCTGCTGAGCCAGGAACCGGCGAACGACCGCACCGGTTGCGACCAGGCTCTGCTGTTGACCGAGGGCTTGGATAAGATCATCAGCGACCAACCCGATCGGGCTGAGCTGCCCAACGCGTTGGAAACCGCTCGCAAGCTAGAAGGTGATGTCAAGGCACAAGCCGTGCTATTAACGGCCCTGTTGAGGAACCGGGAAATTCCAGCACGCTTGGCATTGGGCCTGAAACCAGCCGAAAGTGGAACGCAAATGCAGTTCCACATGTGGGTCGAAGCCTGGTGCGGTGACAGCTGGCTTTCCCTGGATCCCTATCTTGGCTCCGTGGCCGCCATGGACTGTATTAAGCTGACGGACACAACGCTCAACGGCTCCAATCCTTACGGCGAGATTCTGCAGGTTTACGCCGCGATGGACTCCATTCAGGTTACTCGTGAGCCTAAGCGCTAGCCAGCACTAGCCAAGGTCTGATGGTGCCCGAAGAAGGAATGGCAGGAAGATGGCGGGCAGGAAAATGAATTAGCAAGCAGCTATCTGCTCTCGCGATCGTGC
>JANSWS010000468.1 GCA_024743355.1 bacterium | reverse complement strand
TCTTTGCGTAGGCGTTCAATCAATTCCGAGCACAACATTCCTTCAACTCCTAAATCCGAGTAACCTCAACATTTAGAGTTGAACAGATAATGTCCGATTGATCAAAAACGAACGCCCCTTTTGCTAGCTTCAAAGGGCTGCGTCCAGGGTATAGGGCTCTCGGTCCTCGGTCGTTTTGTTGGCGGGCAATCCGCGTTCGTCAAAGGTCTGTTTTTCGTTCATGGTGTCCAGTTGTTGTAGAGTTTGGGAACGTCGAAGCTCATACGCTGTGAATCAAACTCGAGCTTGATTGTGCCGACCGCGCCTTGACGCTGCTTGGCGATAATCAAATCCGTTTCGGCGGCGGCTCGGTCCTCTCGATGCAAGAGCCAAACATTGTCGGCGTCTTGTTCGATGGCTCCCGAGTCCCGCAAGTGCTCGAGGGTCGGCTTGCTTCCAGCCTTGGCGGATTCGCGGTTGAGCTGAGCAAGACAAAGCACCGGCCGATTCAACTCTATGGCCAGTTGCTTGAGTTCACGCGAAAGAGCGGTTGTGCGTTCGTACAGTGAAAGCCGGCCTTCGGATTGAATCAGCCCGAGATAGTCGATCATCAGCAAATCCAAGCCGTCCTGGGCGGCCAGAAGTCGAGCCCTGGCACGAATGCGGGCAAGTGTCGCACGTGGGGAAACGTAGGCTTTCAGCTTGAGTGCCTTCAGTTCCTCGCGGCTGGCTTCCAGTTGGGATTGCTCGTCGCGCGTTAGGTCGGCGGCCTGAATCTTGCGGACCGCGATTCCCGTCTCGCGGCTTAGAAATCTATGGGCAAGTTGCTCGGCGGTCATCTCCAAAGAAACCAGCAAGACACGGCGGCGGCCACGGCCGGCAACTCTCGCGGCTAGCTCGATGGCAAGCGCGGTCTTGCCGATGCTGGGCCGGGCGGCCAGTACTGTCAATTCGCCGGGAAAGAATCCGCCGGTCTCGCGGTCCAGTATCGGAATCCCCGTTGCAAGCCCGAGTGATTGCCCGCGCTGCTTGGCTTGCTCGAGGCTCTCAAGGGCTGAGCCCAACATGGCATCGAGGCTTTCCAAGTCGGCGGCCGCGTTGTGCTGGGCGGCCTGGATCGCGGCGTCTGCTTGCTCCGCGGTGTCTGCGGCATTGGCCTTGCCAGTCTCCAAGTCGGCGGCGGCCTTCAGGAATGCCGCGTGCAACTCGCGCCGCTGCCATAGCTCCCGGACCTTGGCCGCGTACCAGGTTGCGTTGTGTGCGAAAGCCTGGTTGGCGGCGTCGGCGATGAACGCCGCGCCGCCGATCCGCTTCAGCAATCCGGCCGCTCGGAGTTCTGACACCAAAACCGTTAAGTCTCTGATTGGCTTGGCCGCCGCGTGTAGGTCTTGCATCAGACCGAATGCCGCCCCCAATCCCTGCGGATCCCGAAAGCAGTGAGGGCCGACCAGCTCGGCTACCTGGTCCAGTGATGCCGGATCCAGGAAGCAAGCCCCCAGCAGGGCGCGTTCGTGCTCGGCGGCTTCCACGTAGTGTTCGGGTGGTAGCTCTGGCTTCATGCTGTCTGCCCCTCAAAAAGTCGATTCTCGGGGCGGTGAACTTGCAGGGCCGGTTTGCGCTTTTCGTCGCGGTTCCATGTCAGAAGTTTTTGCTTCCAGTTGTGGACCGGCTTGCCGTTTGTGTCGATCCAATCTCCCACGGTGAAGAAATCAAAGAAGTAATCGGGATCCACCGCAAGGTTTTGTTCCTTGCAGTAACCGCGAACATCCTCACGCGTGGGCGGGGCGAAAGCCCCTCTCTTCTTCTTTCTTCTTTCCCTTCTTCTATCTGTATCAAGGTGCGTATCAGGGTGCGTATCAAGGTGCGTGTTAACCGTTGATACGCTCAAATCCCCCTGAAAGCGTGACCAATTCTGTATGCTGAGCAGGGTTGCAATCGGCTTCTGAGTGGTGGGCGCTACCGCTTTCTGGACCGTGATCTTGCCCACTGACTCAAGCCGCTTCAGCCGGCTCCGTAGCGTGTTAATGGCGGGCCGCATGTCGGGATCCGGATAGAGTCGCTCGCCAATGGTTCTCCATGCGAACGCCATCTGGCCGGGCTCGATTTTCATTCCCTTGAACCAACCAGGCCGCCAGTTCACGTTCAACAGAAGCGCAATCCAAAGGTCCGCAAACTCGGGCCCTAGGCTACGTACACGGCTGTCCAAAAAGGACCTGTGAAGTTTGATCCAATCGCCCTCACTGCTCATAGCGGCCCTCCCCGTGAGACTGTCCAAGTTGGACAGAAATACCGCTTACGCGGCTTGCGTCGCCGCAATGCGCCGGCCTTCTCGAGTTGCTCTCGAAGCGTCCCGGGCTGGCCTGGTGCCGGCTTGGGCTTCTGGTCAAAGATTGCCCACGGAAAGTTTTTTAGGTGGCTAGATTTCGCTCCATGCGGTACCATGATGGCTCCTATAGCAAATGCGTTCTCGCGGACGCTAACAAAAGCCGGCGGCGTGTGATGGCTCCGCCGGTTTTTTATTTGCCCTTCGAAATTTCTAACAGCAGTTCACGCGAGTAACGGTATTGTTTGCCGATCTTGGGCGGGCTGATTTCTCCCCGCTCGCGGCATCCCTTGAGCACATGCTTTGGAACGCCCAACATGGCGGCCGCCTCTTGCTCATTGAACGTCAGACGATCGGCAAAAAGTCGGCTCTCAAAAGAGTCACGCTCGGCGATACGCTGCCAAACTCGGTCGGCGATTTTCTCAACCAGGTCGTCGGCCCAATGGTCCATCACTCAGCCCCCACTGCTTGTTTTTCCTCTGCGTATACCGCATCCTCCTGAACCTTGACGGCCAATATCCGAACGGCTCTAACAAGGTCGCGGTCAAGCTGCTGCTTGGCGCATCGCATTGCGTCCTGATAGCGGAATTGCAGAATGTTGCTTCGCTTCCAACCGGTCGCGTTAAGCGTTTCAACGATGTATGCGGACATAAAAAAACCCCCATCGAGTGATGAGGGCTTGTTTTAGCAGGCTTGAATTGGCGGTACGCTGAATTTCACGTTGACGTACCATCGGCACGTTGGCGGGCTGTTTCTTGAAGCGCTCGATAACAATAATCCGCTTCATCTGGAGCGAGATAATCAATTTCCTGAAAGTGCTTGACCAACTTTCGGACTCTATAGCCGTTATGCTTGCCAACCTTCCCGTCGGGCGTGAGTTCCCTAACTATGGACTTCTTACTTCCGCCGCTGTTCCACGAATTACGCAGTGCTTTTGCTGCCGATTGGTCATCCTGCTCAAGAACCATTGCAAGATCAAGCAAGGTAACGAGCCCTCGCGGCTCCGTTGCGTTGGCCGCGAGAATTTCGCAAGCCGTCGCATAGTGTCGGCGTCTGTCGCTCCTGGCTGCCTGGCTGTTGGCGTTGAGCGCCGGCAATAACGCGGTGGCTTGGGGTGCTTGTGCCACCAATCCCGGCCTTGGTCCGCGTGCTATTGCCCCTGCCTCGATTTCGACGATGCCATATCCGCAAACATCATGAAACAGATTCGCCGGGCAGCGTAAGTAGGTCGTTAGCCCTTGGTCCGTGTCGTGCTCCCCGTTGTGGTATTCAATGCGCTCGGCCAGACCGTCGAGCTGCTCCAGGGCTCCAAGCCGCCAAGCCGTTGCTATGAGCGTTCCGGCCTCGGTAGCTAAGTTGTAGAGTTCGAGGTCGTCGGTGGCCCGCCTGAAACCTTTGGCAATGTCCCGCAGATTGTCGGCCAGAATCTCGAGCTGTCTTGTTTCATCCATGCTTTAAGCCCCCCCCGCTATCTTGAGTTCGGGGATCGCCAGCCGCGAGACAACATCGTCGCGCTTAATTTGCTCCGCCATGTTGATGTACTTTTGGGTCGTCTCATACGTGCTATGTCGCATGAGTTGCTGGACCTGGCTAGCTGAGAGATTGGCGGCGTTGGCGGTTGCGAATCCCCGTCGAAGGTCGTGGAAACCGAAGTAGCAGCAGCTATCGTTGTGCTCATGGTCCTTACGGCAAACCTTCGCGATCCCGGCCGCGTCCTGGATGGCGTGAAGGTTGTCGTACAGCCCGCCTTCATCGTGCGGCCAGTCGAAAACTGCCGTCGATAAGCCCTGAATCTTGCGCAAGTGCTCCACAATCAAGGGATGCAAAGGAACGCGGGATTCCTTGCCGCTCTTGTTGTCCCCTGCTCGCGTTATCGCATAGCCCGCCTCTAAATCGAGATCGTCCTTGGATAGCTTCAATGCCTCAGAGACTCGCCAGCCTGTGAGGTACAAAAAAACGAGCAGGGCACGCCACCAGTCGGCCGGGTCAACTCCCTGGATTTCCGGCCGGTCTGCCGCGTTGCAGGCTTCGTAGAGCCGCGAGAATTGCTCCTGCGACACAAACGACGGTGCAACGTCGGGCTCGCGTAGAAACTCGATCTTGGGCACCTCCTTGAGGTACTTCCAATCGTGAGCAACTCGCAGAAGCCGCTTGAGGTTGCGTAGATTGCCGTTGACGGTGGCAACCGCGACCTTGTTTCGGCCGCTGTCCTTGCCACCCTCCGCAAGTCGGGCAGCCTTGAACTGAGCAATATGCTCGGCGGTTATTTCGCCGATAGTGCCCGGTTTGCAAATCCGCTCGAAGTGGGAAATCGCGGCGTTGTACTTTACCTGGGTCGCTGGACGCTTGCCCGCGAGTTCTCGATCCTTGAACCGCTCGACGAAGGTCTCCCAACTGCAAGCCCGGAATCCGTCGCTGATTCCCTGGATGAGTTCGCCGGCCTTAACCTTGGCGTAGTTGTTGGCGGCCGTCTTGGCCCCCTGCTCCTTACCGAAGGACTTATTCTTGCGTTTGCCGTCTGGCTCGTACCAGCCAACGTACCAACTGCCTGTTTTGTGGTGCTGGTAAACCCATGCGTTGCGAGACTTCATGAGATTGAGCCTCGCGGATAAAATGCATTTAGCATTGGACGACTCCTGCTAAGTCGGACGATGTTAGAAGCGTTGGCGAGTTCGCGCTCGCCAACGTTTTGCTATTATGGCGATTCACAGAGCCGAGACCAGAACCCAATTGGAAGCAATCTGGAAGCAGGGATTCGGCCTGAACAGCACGCAAAAGCGAATCGACCAACGATTTTGTTGGTCAAAACGCACTTGGGGCGGTAGCTCAGTCGGTTAGAGCAGGGCACTCATAATGCCTTGGTCGCGGGTTCGAGTCCTGCCCGCCCTACTTTTTTCTTCGTGGATGATGATCGCTGCTTTTCCCACACGATCTGGATTCGTGACCTAGGCTTTCAGTGGAGTTCTTACAGTGGAGTCCTGTGCGGCTCTAACGCGTCAATCAATATTCGCTAGGAACATGCTCGATGAAATTCAACTCATCGAATATCGCAATCGGCGTTATCATTTTGATTGTGCTCTATGTCACCGGCTTTGGCAGCTTGTTCTCAAGCCTGGGCTTGGCTTTGTAGGCAGAGCAGCAGGCAAAATCTGCCGACCTGGCTCGGCGAGTGAGCAGCGTCTCTGCGAAAATCGACTACAGCGTCTTCAGATACTCCAAGACTTGCAGCTTCTCCTCCGCTTCGAGTACATCTGGGAAATTGTGCCCCCGATTGCTCTTTCCGAATTTTCGCGTGTCGAACACTTCTTGAGAGTCTGTGGCGTTGGCGGCTTCTTCCGCAGATAGAAGCGTATAAGGAATACCAACCCGCTCTCTGTCAAAG
>JANSWS010000055.1 GCA_024743355.1 bacterium | reverse complement strand
TGCTCATCAATTTCAACAACCTAAAGCTCTCCGAGGGAGTAACCAGGCTGATCTCACCAGGAGCCAATTTGGAATAATACAACGGAGCAGACGGAGGAAGCAGAGGCGGGCTGCTCTGTTTCCTCGGTTCTCTTATGTTCCAAACGATTGAGGCGACGCACCAACACCGTTTGCCCGCCGCAATCCTATGCAGGGGAAAACAAAAGTTCAGTCGATGCACTCTTTATCACGCGTCTGAAATGACTGCAAAACAAAAACTTGTGTGGTACAACGAGCGCACAAGCGGGAAAGTAACTTCGATTAAGCTTAACTTCAAAACGCGTTAGCAAGGGACAACACGGCTTATTGGCGTCCCTCGCTAACGCGTCGGGTTACCAAGCGATTAAACCAACAGCCCTTTAGCCGCGATTCTCTTCGGTTGTCGGATAGGTTCTAAGCTAAGATTTGGAGGCTCAGCGTCCATGAGAAGCCTGGCTTCCACGGCGGGTTTCTGAAAATTGATGCCCCTATATACTGCGGTAGACACTACTGGAATGGAGGATGAGGGGTGAGTATTTCCGCGGAACATCATCGACTGGAAGCTAGCCGACAGCGGGATGCCAATTGGCAGCGCTGGGGACCGTATCTCTCAGAGCGGCAGTGGGGTACGGTGCGGGAAGACTATTCGGAGAACCAGGATGCCTGGAGCTATTTCCCGCATGACCATGCCCGCAGTCGCGCCTATCGCTGGGGAGAAGACGGGCTGCTAGGCATCTGCGATCGCCAGTGTCGTCTGTGTTTCGCCTTTGCTTTTTGGAACGGCAAGGATCCCATCTTAAAGGAACGCCTGTTCGGCCTGACGGGCCCGGAAGGCAATCATGGCGAGGACGTAAAGGAGTGTTATTACTATCTGGATAGCACCCCCACACACTCCTACATGAAGTCGCTGTACAAGTATCCGCACGCCGCCTTTCCCTACGATGAGTTGGTGAAAGTCAACAAGCACCGCTCTCGCCAGGAGCGCGAGTTCGAACTCGAGGACACAGGTGTCTTTGATAACGAAAGCTATTTCGATTGTCAGATTGAATACGCCAAGAATTCAGCGGACGACATTCTCATTCGAGCCACGATCACCAATCGAGGAACCCAAGCAGCAACTCTGCATGTACTGCCGCAATGGTGGTATCGCAACACTTGGACTTGGGAATGCACGCACGAAGGTTGCACTCCCAAGCCGAATATCCGCTTACATCAGGGACAATTAGAAGGTCGACATAGCACATTAGGGCACTGGCAATTTGCTGTCGATCAGTCATCAGACGGTCAATCTCCCAGCTACTTGTTCACCGACAATGAGACCAACACCAATCGCCACCCAGACATAGCCTCTACCAGCGGCTACTTCAAAGACGCCTTTCATGAGTATGTTGTTCACGAACGACGGGATGCGGTAAATCCCCAACAATTCGGAACCAAGGTAGCCTCACACAGCGTGCATGAGTTGCAGGCCGGCGAGTCGCTGGTGATTCGCGCCCGCATGTGCCAGGCTTCGCAATCGCCATCCGAGTGGTTCGGTGAAAGCTTCGAAACAATCTTTGATCGCCGGCAGGCGGAAGCTGACGAGTTTTACCGCCACGTACTGCCAGATACTTTGGATGTCGAACAAACGCGCGTCAGTCGTCAAGCCTACGCGGGACTGTTGTGGACCAAGCAGTTTTATCATTACGTAGTGCACGCCTGGCTGAAAGGCGATGCGAATTATCAGGTCAATACCGAACAACGGCGTTTTGGCCGCAACAGCGATTGGCAGCATCTGTTCAACCGCGATGTTATCAGCATGCCGGACAAATGGGAGTACCCTTGGTATGCAGCCTGGGATCTGGCCTTTCACATGCTGCCGATGGCGGACGTGGACCTGGAGTTTTCCAAGCAGCAGTTGATCCTCTTCCTGCGTGAATGGTATATGCATCCCAATGGTGCCATTCCGGCTTATGAATGGGCGCTCAGCGACGTTAATCCGCCCGTCCACGCCTGGGCCTGCTGGAATGTTTATCTGCTGGGACAGCAGCAGGGACACTCGGACAAGGAATTTTTGGCCCGCACCTTTCAGAAGCTACTTTTGAATTTCACCTGGTGGGTAAACCGGAAAGACCCCGACGGTCGACACGTTTTTAGCGGGGGCTTTCTGGGCCTGGACAACATCGGTGTATTCGACCGCAGCAAGCCGCTACCCACGGGCGGCTATTTGCACCAAGCCGATGCGACTGCCTGGATGGCCTTCTTTTGCGGGATCATGCTGGATATTGCTCTGGAATTGGCCACCGATTCCCCGGCCTATGCCGATATGGCCAGCAAGTTTCTGGAACACTACATCGCCATCGCGGATGCCATCAACGGCATGCACGGAACCGGTTTGTGGGATGAAGAGGATGGCTTCTATTACGACCATATCTCCGGCAATGGAGCTCCCATTCCTTTGCGTGTCCGTTCCTTGGTGGGTCTCATTCCGCTATGTGCCCCGGTTGTTCTGGATGAATCCAAGTTGGCGCAGTTGCCCGGGTTTGCGAAACGAACGGAATGGTTCCTGACGAATCGCCAAGACTTGATGCAACAGATGAGCTACATGACCCGCGTCTGCCCGGACAATCAGCAGTTCGGCAGGCGTCTGTTGGCCTTGCCCAGCGAGCACAAACTCAAGCGATTGTTGAGCGTGATGCTGGACGAATCCGAATTTCTTTCACCCTATGGCATTCGCTCGTTATCCGCTAAACACGCTGCGGAACCCTTTGTTTTTGAATCGCATGGCGCCCGGGAAACCGTAAGCTACGTACCTGGAGAGAGCGATACCTGGATGTTCGGTGGCAACAGCAATTGGCGGGGGCCTATTTGGTTCCCCATCAACTACTTGCTGATCGAATCCCTCCGCGAGTACCACCGTTTCTTTGGCCAGGGCTTTCAGGTGGAATGCCCGACGGGCTCCGGCAACATGATGAGTCTCGCCCAGGTTGCGGATGAGTTGGAGCTGCGACTCGCCAGGCTCTTTTTACCCGACGCGCAAGACCGGCGGCCATGCCACGGCGAGCAACAACGCTATGCCGAGCATCCCAATTGGCGGGATCTGATTCTGTTCTATGAGTACTTTCACGGAGACAATGGTCGTGGACTAGGAGCGAGCCACCAGACCGGCTGGACCGCACTGGTAGCCACCATGCTGCAGGACCGCTGTCGGAACCAGTATGCTGCCGAGCCGGACCCCTGCGGTCCCTGACCTGGATGAATTCAGCGTGTTGCCAGGGAGGCCCCTGGTAACGAGAGCTGGGCTCCTGCCTGGGAATGCCATTCCTCTTCCACTCGTTCCCAGGCTCTGACCACCCACTCGTTCCCAGGCTCCTGCTCCTGCCTGGGAACGCTATTCCCCTGGGCTCAGCCCATTTCTTTTCCCACGCCATTCTCGTTCCCCGTGGGACCAGGCAGAAGCCTGGAAGAACAGTGCGTTACCAGGGAGGACTCCGGTAATGAGTTCTGCTACAAGTTCTGGGATAAGACCAGCAGCCGGCATCGCTAAAATTCACGTAGCTAGGTTACAGCGTATAAACTCAAGCTTTTTCGGGACAGGAACAAAAAGTGTGGACAATCTAGCAGTCCGCGCAGTTATAAACTTGCGTTGTCTCGCTACTTCCGTGTTTACGCATAAACCGAAACCACGAGCATATGAGTCGACAGCAGCAAATCGCCCAGGGGGATCGCGAAGCATTAGCTGCGGAGTTCAATCACTATCGGCCAAAGCTCAAACGCATGATTCAGTTTCGACTGGATCACCGCTTGCGGGGACGGATTGATCCGTCAGATGTCCTGCAGGAAGCATCCATCGACGTTGCTCGCCGAGCTTCCGAGTATGCAGCCCGAGAAGACATGCCTTTCTTTCTTTGGCTGAGATTAATTACGGGGCAGAAGCTACTCGAGATACACCGTCGGCATTTGGCAACTCAACAACGCGACGTTACTCGTGAGGTCACCATCGGCGACATCGGGCCCGAAGTGAATTCACACTTCCTGGCTTCACAATTGCTGGGAAAGCTGACTTCCGCCAGCAAGAAATTGGAAAAGGCTGAGCGACAGGCTATTCTGGAATCCATATTGAATCGACTGTCTTGCATGGATCGCGAGATATTGACACTGCGACATTTCGAAGAGCTTTCCAACGGAGAGATAGCGGAAGTGCTCGGGATCAGCAAAACGACCGCGAGTAATCGCTACGTTCGCGCCTTGGCGCGGCTACGCCGAGAGTTATCAGAAATACCGGGCTTTCTTCCAGATGATTAGCTGGACAGCGCCACATTCGATTAGCCGTATGGGCGTTAGCCCCGGTTTTCGAAGGGCTTAGGCACCACTTAGCGAAATCGTGTTATCACGGTTAACCAAGGAATTGCCAGCAGCTTGATCGAAAGTGGCGCTGTCGAATTAGCATGACAGTGCATTCCCATGTCAAACTCTGAGTCGTTCGGAAGCGTTTTGAATGAGTTGGTTCAGGATTTTGTAGATCGACTTCGCCGAGGCGAACAACCAAGAATCGCGGAATACGAACAAAATTTCCCTGACCTGGCCAACGAGATACGCGAACTTTTTCCTGCGCTTCTGGTTATGGAACGCCTGAAACCAGACGGAGCAGGATCTTCTGAGGCAACCAGGAAAGAGCCTCCGCCCATCGCCGGCCAGATGCGTCAGTTGGGCGACTACCGCATTGTCCGACAGATCGGTCGCGGGGGCATGGGCGTTGTCTATGAGGCGATTCAAGTGTCCTTGGGTCGTCGAGTAGCCTTGAAGGTCCTACCAGAAAGCCGGATGGACGACGACAATCGTCGGGCTCGCTTCGAAAGAGAGGCCAGGACGACCGCCAGTTTGCACCACACGCATATTGTGCCCGTTTATGGAATTGGCGCAGAATCGGGACTCATGTATTTCGCCATGCAGTTCATCGACGGATTGGGCATGGATGAAGTGCTGCTGGAACTCCGTCGCATGCGTTCTTTCGATCATGCATCCCGATTAACAGGGATTGCCGCCGGAGTAACCCTGGGTGACGAAACTGCTACCCGTCCGGGTTTGTCTCGCGAACTCTCTGAACGTTTGCTGGGTGGCAGGTTGTCAGCTGCAAGCCCCGTGCTTGCTGCGGGATCGCTATTTTCAGAGGTTGGTGCTCAGAATGACAACACTTGCCCCACACAATACGGCAAACGTTCGACCATGCAGTCTGCAACCTTGGCCGACGGGGCTGAGCTGATTTCTGGCAGTGACGCAGGCCGCAAATCCCGTTACTGGCAGAGTGCCGCAGAGATCGCGAGAGACGTGGCGGATGCCCTTCACTGGGCCCACGAGCAAGGAGTCCTGCATCGTGACATCAAGCCTTCCAATTTAATATTGGATCGGCAAGGCTCTATTTGGGTCAGCGATTTTGGGCTGGCGAAAGTAGCGGATAGCTGGGATCTGACTAGCACCGGCGATGTACTGGGCACCCTACGCTATATGGCACCGGAGAATTTGAGCGGTCATGCGGACCGACGGAGCGATGTCTATTCGCTTGGGCTGACGCTCTACGAGCTCCTAGCTTTGCGACCCGCCTTCGATGAATCGGATCGCGGAAGACTAGTCCGCATGGTCCTCAACGAACATCCCATGCGGCTAAGGACCATAGATCCGAGCATACCTGCGGATCTGGAAACGATTGTGTGCAAAGCAATCGAGCGAGAACCCTCGGCTCGGTACGCCACCGCTCGCCAGATGCGAGACGACTTGACACGCTTTCTCGAAGATCGTCCTGTCCTTGCCAAGCGGTCGTCAGCAGCCCGCAGATGTTGGAGGTGGGTTCGCAAGAACCCCACAGTCAGTTGCTTGTGGTCGGCAACTTTCCTCGCCCTTTGCGTGCTGGCATATGCTCAGCTCCACATCGCTCAGCAGCGCGATCGCTTGAGTGCTGCCTTGACGGATTCACTCGCTGTTCAAGCCCGCTTTCAACGCATGTCGGGTGGTGTCGGTCAACGTCTCGAGAGCTTGGCTAATATTGCCGGTGCGGCTGCCATTCGTCCCAGTCGAGAACTGCGAGACGAAGCGGTGCGAGCGATGTCTTTGGTCGACCTCGAACTGCAGGCTCAGTGGAGCGTTAATTATTTGAGTTACGCACCGGACAGTATCGCCTTGAGTTCTGATCACAATTGCTATGTCACCTATGAAGCAGGCCGTGTTCAGATTCGTAGCCGCCCAGATCAAGTTCGCGAACTGTCAACTTCCACGGCAAGCATGCCCTCGTCAAATTTGACGAGCGAACCCACCTTGGGCACAGCAATTAGCGCGGCTCTCCAAGAAACAGAAGAACTGCTATGGGAAGCTCATACGGACGGAAGCGCTCCTCATGCAGCCAAGTTCAGTCCATCAGGCAAACGCCTGGCTGTTTGCTTTGATGACCCGCAGGGAAAGCAATTCCTGGCTCTCTGGAATTGGGGCAAGGATGAGATCGGAGCGGCAAGCTCAGTCGCGGCAGCCGAATATCGGATGCACAGGGTCGCTGACCGGGCATTCGATCTGTCTCCGGACGATGTGAGCCTAGCTGTCGCGGTGGAGGTGAATTCCAAGTGGACTCTGCGGCTGGTCGATCTGGCGGAGCGCAGTCTAACTTGGCAGGTCGATTTGCCGTCGCGACCGTTCCACCTTGCTTTTGATCCCTCCGGAGAACGCGTGGCTTTGACCTTGCCCGAAGCCTGCCGAGTACAGGTGTTTCGGCGAACCGATGGCGAATTGCTATACGACCTGAACTACGAGGAAGACGTTTACGCGGTAGCCTGGTCACCCACCGAGGATGCAATCGCCGTTGGCCGCGGCCACGACGTGGAGATTACCTACTTGAATGAGCCCCAGCGTGCGAGGCTTACTCTTTCGGGGCACAGTTGGGTCGTGCACGACTTGACCTTTCATCATCAAGGCTGCTTGCTTGCATCGACCTCTCTGCGAGAGGGGCAGAGTCGCATCTGGGATCTTCGGCGAAGGTCTCAGGTGTTGCTGGCTGAGGGCGTTTTTCGGGGCTTTGCTTCCGCCTCCTATGATTGCGGGCTTCTTCTGGGCAAGCAGTTGCGATCTTGCAAGCTGATCAGCGACTTGGAATACAAGGTAATTGCACCACTGGATGGACAGCCGATCGAGGTCTGGCGGGCGATCCTCCATCCCCGAAACGGAAGGCTCTTCAGTTGCGGTTTAGACGGGATTTGTATTTGGGACCCAGCCAGCGGAGTGGATGTCGCGAAAGTTGTCGCCGATCCAGCAGATTCAATCTGCTTTGACGCAGGCTACAGCCAGTGTATTGCCAGCGGTTTGACGGGGACGCATCTTTTACCGGCTCCCAGGAATATCGTTTCAGTAGAGCCCAACATCAAGGCGACTCCGCTAAGCTTCGGCGGCCAGACTCCGAAAATTGGCCACCGGCCGGCCCATGCTTTCGCGCAGAGCGAAGACGGTTCGATCCGAGCCTTGCTGCTCAGGGATAAGCCCGAGATGGTGGTCTACCGAAAAGGCAAAGACCGCATTGAGACAATCGATGTTTCTCCACAGGCTAAATACCTCGCTTTGAGTTCCGACGGGCGGTGGCTGGCTGCCAGCAATCACGAATCCCCCGGATTCTACGCCTGGGACCTCCAACATCAGGACTCATCCCGCCAATTGGACATTGTGGGCAGCGGTGGTCCGCTGGCTTTCAGCCCTGATGGTTCGCTGCTGGTAGCCTGCACCAACGAGCGTTTTGTGGTGCTGGAAACTGCGGCTTGGACCGCTCGCTTCGACATACCAACTTTTCAAAACGTAGAGGGGAGCGCTGAATTCAGTTCGAGCGGAAAGATACTAGCGGTCAGCCATGGCCCGGGTCGCATTCAGCTGCACTCTACGATCGACGGACGCCGCCTGGGGGTGCTGGAAGCTCCCGCCGATCCGGTTCACATCTTCCACATGAGCTTTGCTCCAGACAGCGACTCACAGCTCGTGTTGGCCTGCGGAGAAGCCGGGATTCGCATCTGGGATCTGGCGGCCATCGATCAACGTTTGCGGAACATGAATCTACCTAGCATGTTCGATTAGTGTTTGCGCTGCATGGCTTGCAAGGATCGCAAATAGGGTTGGCAACGCGACAGCAATTCGCCACGGGACTGCACCTGAAACCGCTTATGCAAGGATTTTACGTAGTCATGCACCGTATGCTGGCTGAGCGACAGTCGCAGGGCAACTTGCTTCTCGCTATCGCCTTCCAACAGGCCAATCAAGACCTGCCGCAAGCGAGGAGCGAGATCGGCCACGCTAAAACCGCCCCGAGCCGCAAGACTCTGATTGAATTCGCGGGCCAATTCGACGCCCAGCAGACGCAGCATGCGGATTTGGCGTAGTTCAAACGCCACATCGTTGTTGGCCCGCTGCAGGACCAGCAAGCGGATCTCATCTCCCAATCGATGCCGCATCATGATCGCATCGTCCATATGGGCTGGCTTCATGAATTCATTGTAAAAAAAGCCGCGATACCATCGCCGATCATCCAGGGCGTCGCGGCGGCATCCCACCTTCAACAATCTGGGGGAATCCGCGATCTCGGAGGTAAACGGGGAACCTTCACAGTCGGGGTGACCGGTCTCGTACAGCCGAAACATGGCTCTTCGATCCGACTCGCATGGCCAGCCGGAATCCAGATGCAAGCGGATCCGCAGCCAGTCACGCGTGCCCGGCTCGGCCACGCGATCCGACTCCGTGTAAATTGCAATTTGCGAACCAAAGACATCTCGCGCAGCATTCTGCAGATGCTCCCGCCAAGCCAGTGGATCGGCTCCCAACTCTCGACATTGCCCGACCAGTTCATAAATACGTCGATAATCGCGAATCCGCATTCGTTGGGATTTGGACATGAGCCTCTCCGGATCTTCTGAATCAATCCCTCTCGAGCCGCGAGCAGATTCCGCGGACGATTTCTCCCCATCAACTTCAACATACTGAGCCCAATCGCGGAAAGCGACGCGAATCTAGCTCGAATCCCGACAGAAAAACGTTCTTTTGCTGAACGCCAAAAGTTTGGTGGACAACTGCTTTCCTCGCGCAGTTAAAGCGCAACGCGACTTTCGCGGTGTTGGCATCTCGGGTCCATAGCTTTGCCGTCTGTGCTTCCGACTTGCTACTGACGGTCTCGGTCGCCGAATCGATCTCTTATCGACGGATTCCCCTGATCCGGGGAATCGATGAAGGACACATCTAAGTCAAACTTCAGATCCAAGACGAAAAACATCTTGAATCCACGATGATGAGAAGCGGCTAAATTGAAATTTCACACTGTTTGGACTTTGCTTTCGATGCGACCAATTGTTCGAAGCAATTTCGTACCTCTTTCAATGGCATTTTTGCTCTTCGCGCCTTCACCGAATGCGTTCGCGGGTATCTATATTGCAACGCTCTCGGGGACGATTGAGTCGGGAACTTTCACTCCGAATGGCGGTAGTGCAATCGAACTGGCAGGTCGGGATTTCCTGGCCACCGCGGTTATTACCGATTTAGTGGACTACTATCAGGCGCCGCTAACCGCGAGTGATACTGCAGGAGTCTTCACATCAGACTTTGCCAACATCAGTTTTGGCGGGGGTTTAGAAATGAAATTTGCGAAGGACGAGTTGGGAGTCCTCATTTACAACGATCCAGATCCATCACAACTCGCCTTTCAAGCTGGATTTGTACTGAGTCCCAAGAGCTTGCCAATGGATGGATCTATTTCGGGAATTGCATATTTAGGCAGAGAAGTTTCAGCACCGTTTAACCCGAATTTGCTGGCCGACCAGTTTTACGATTCCTTTCTGTATGCCTTCAGCTGGTCGCCCCCAATCGTAAATGACGCGGGAGATCAATTGAACGTGGTGCTGTCGCTGAATGGGGCAGCAGGTGCGCCCGACTCAGTCATCCCGCGTACTTCATTTCGGGTTAGCGCCATCCCCGAACCCAGATCACTCGTCATGCTTTGCCTTGCGAACGCGGGCATCTTTATGCGACCGCGTCGCGGATTCCACGTTGTACAGACAGCGGGCAAGCAGAATCATCACTGACAAGCGACTTTATGTCCCATGACCGCGGAAGGTCAAAAACAATGGCAGCTACTCGTTATCGACATCCTAGTGCCGCTGGAGAGACGCGGCTCCGCGCGGACGGCATCTGCTCGACTGCTTGGGTACGCATGTCAGGACGACGAATTGCCTGGCTCGGCCTACTGTCGCTCACGCTTTTCAGTCTCGCACCGTTAACAGCCAGGGCTGGCCTGTCAATTTCAATCACGGGCACAGTTGCTGAAGGAACACTCGCTGGCAATTCCTTGAATGGACAGAGCTTCACTCTCCAGGGCGAACTCGTAAGCGGAATCGACCTAGCGACATCCGAGCAAACGGTTGGGTTGTTCGCGCTGAGCGGCGCAAACATCAGCTTTGACTCTGGCTTGCAGTTTGTCTTCGATTCGAACGAAGCCTACTTCGTTCAGTCGTGGCAGCTCGGCAGCGGCGACCTGTTCCAAGTGGGCATTGTAGACGCCGGAATTCTGAGCGGAATCGATGACCAGTTCGGCTACAGCCAAAGCACTAATCTCGGGAACTATGATCCAAATACCATCTCGGCATTTAGCTTCAGCTTCGACGGCACAGCCAATGGATTTGCCTTTGATGCAGCGGGCTCTATGGGAGATGGTGCCACCTTCACCAATAGTGATAGCACCCTAAACCTCACGGGCTTGTCCATCACCGGTGCATCGTTCAGAAGTGTGCCGGAACCAAGTAGTTGCTGGGGCTTGATTGCCCTGACTTGGGTCGTTGGTCCAGGTTGGCGAAGGCGTGCCAGAAAAAGCGCCGAACTAACTTGGAGCAAGAATCAATGTTGAAGCCTCTACGGAAAGATGCTGTGAACACCAACTCGACTCAAGGTCGCAGCTTCGTCCAGCTGCATGCGATTAAGTCGCCACCACCTATAGACAAAGCATCGCGCAAACTAACTCTACTTCGAAAAAGGCGATTTCCCATGACGCTTCAACTTACCTTTAGAGCTTTCAGTGCACTCTGTGCCCTGGCTTTCCCCGCTCACGGATTCGCAGACGTTATTTACACGGAATCAGTTAGTGGTGATCTATCGGGCAACATGAGTAGTCCAACCCTGCTGAATCCATTGCTGGGCTTGAACACCATCATTGGTCAGGTTGGAAATAACGGCAACACGGGAGCCAGCAATGGCAGCGATGCGGACTACTTCACTTTCACGATCCAGCCCGGCTACGAGCTAACGACGTTTACGATTGACTCTTATACATTTTCGCCCAGTGATCCAGGTTCAAGCTTCATGGGATACCGAGCTGGTTCTTCCTTTGCTGGACAACAATTTGGGGACATCGATAGTTTTGTACTCTTCAATGCCTCGTCCGGTGACGTGATCGGGAATCTCTCGAACATGGGAAAACTAGGGGCAGGTCAACACGCCTTCTGGGTCCAAGAAACAAGCCCGAGCACAGTCAACTACAGCATGTCCTTCAGCGTTTCGGCTGTGCCGGAACCCACCACCTTCGGGATGCTCTGCCTTGTGGTTACGCATACGGCATTCGTTAGGAGACGTTCACGCAAAGGCGACCAGTGACCCGTGGCACTTTCGCAACCGCAGCCCTTTTCAGCCACCAAAAAAACCGACTTTGAGCAGACGATTCGTTTCTGAGGGACCAGTCCCCAAACCCTTACTCTTGCAAAAGCCAAATGTCATGAAAACTTCGAAACCACAACGCATGCGAGTTGCAAATTTTGCACAGCGCCACTTGAATATCGAAGCCTTGGAAGGCCGTAGGCTGTTGGCTGCGGAAGTCATCATCGGCGAGAACGCACCTTCGCGCAATCTCCTTCCCTTCGGCGGCACAGGCTTCACTCGCTATCAGCAGGTGTATAGCGCAACTGAGTTCGCCGGCCCGCTGTCTATCAACGGTGTCAAATTCTTCAACAATCCGCTTGTCCCAGAATTTCCGAGCACGCTTTCCATCGGCACACTGAACTTTGAGTTTTCGGTGACCGCCAAAGAAGTCGACGGGCTGGATACCGTGAATCTGGAAAACAACGTAACCAGCGTCGTCTTAGGATACGGCACCCTGGAATTGGACGGTGAGCAAGAACGCGACCTGATTGTGAGCATCACGCCTTTCAGCTACGACCCTTCGCTGGGCAATCTATTGATGGATATCAAGACGCCGACCGGACTGACTCGCGTCGGCTTTCCAGCGTTCTTTTCGTCCTATGATCCAGATGAAGGCATATCCGCCGGAGGGATCTTCAGTCGGGCGATGGACGGCGGCTGGGAGGGATATGAAGGTTACGGATTGAAAACAGCCTTCTTGATTGGAACGACTCCCCTCGATTTACCTGAGGTGCAAGTCATCGTTTCCGACGGCAATCTCAAGCTGATTGGAGACGATGCTGCCAATGAGATCGTCATTTCTCAGGGCACAACTCCAAATGAATTCGTGCTCAGCTCCACCCTGACCGATTTCGGCAACGGACCTGGCGTCTCCGTTACCGTTTCGGGTATTACCGGAGACGTTCTCGTCGAGTTGGGGGATGCTGCGGATACGCTGCGTTTGGGCGGTACCAATGGTATTTTGACTCTGCCTGGCGAACTCATGGTCCATGCTGGTGCAGGCGATAATGTCATCCAAATCGGTGCCGACGTAACCTCGGGACAAACCTCTTCGGTGAATATCGCGGGCGACGTGGAGATCGAAGCCGGTGCGGGGAATGACCAAGTTCGACTCGGCGGAAGCATGCTCGGCAACTACGATTCTTTGACGGGGAACGTCAGCCTCAAGATCGGAGGCGACGTGGAAATGGATTTAGGCGATGGCGACAACTCCGCAGTCGTCGGAGGCGACGTCGGCTATTATTCCAATCTAAACATCGAAATTGCCGGTGACGTGGATATCTCGCATGGCGATGGAAACAACACGACAGTCGTTGGCGGAGACTCGTATTACGGTCGCGTTTCCATCTTGATCGATGGCGATGTAGAAATTGAAAGCGGTGATGGCCTCAATCGCACCGACATCGGCACTAGCAATACCAACGGATTCTCCGATTTCTCGTTGGTGGAAATCGGCGGCGATGTGGAAATCGACAACGGTGACGGCGGCAATCTGACTCGCGTCGGAATGGATATCTATTATGGATTTCAGACCTTAAGGATTCTGGGGGATGTAGAAATCTCCAATGGCAATGGCGACGACACAACCTTACTGGGAGGAGGAGGTTACTACGGAGCTTCGCGTCTAGAGATTGCAGGCGATGTGAGCGTAGACAATCGCAAGGGCAATGATACGACACGGATTGGTAGCGCTGGTGGCTACGATGGACTGTCGAGTGTCACCATTGATGGTGACGTACTGGTTGAAGACGGGCAAGGCGATGACAACACTCGGATCGGAGGCAGTGGCGTGTACTACAGCGACTCGTCAGTGCATATCGCTGGCGATGTGGAACTGCGGGGTGGTGCAGGAAATGACACCTTCCGAATCGGTGGTGACGGTGACAAATACGGCGATTCGCGCGTTACGATCGGCGGTGACTTCCTGATTGCAGCTGGCAAGGACGATGATGACATCGAAATTGGTGGCAGAAACGGGCGTTTTGGATTTGCCAGTGTCTCCTTCGGCGGCAGCCTCAAGCTGCAGGGCGGAGAAGGCAATGATAAGATACGGTTGCGAACCCAACGGAATGCCACCTTGTCCATCGCGAACGAATTGCGCATCAACGGAGGGGATGGAAACGACAATATCCGTCTTGTTGGAGTCTCGGTATCCGGCCCAACCGTTCTGCGGGGCGACGAAGGAAACGACAAGATCCGAATTAAGGATTCGTTCTTCGCACAATTGGTCAAAATCAAGCTCGGCGATCAGACTAATGACCTGTACGAAGACTTAGGCGGTAACGTCTTTGAAGATGGCTTCCTGTTGGTTTGAGATTAGATCTGGAGCGCAACATGGCACTAGATCCAGGCTCGATTGACGCCTTGTACGAGATGCCAAGTGAGGGCAGACCGCGGCCTGCCCTGAAATTCAATATTTCCTGTTCGAGGCATTTCGCCGATTGGCTAGGCGAGATGAACGCCAGCCTGGCGATAAGCACCTACCAAACGGGAGAACTGTTTCTGATTGGTCGGCAATCTTCTGGCGAACTTTCGGTCTTCGAACGGAAATTCAATCGCTGCATGGGCCTGTGTTCCAACGGCCAAACGCTGTGGCTCGCCTCGCTGTATCAGCTGTGGCGTCTGGAAAACGAACTCCCGCCCGGTACAACGCTAGCCGACGGATTTGATCGACTTTATGTGCCTCGAGTCGGATACACCACAGGCGATGTCGACATTCACGATATGGCAATCGATGCACAGCAACGCGTGGTCTTTGTAAGCACACTGCTCAGTTGTCTGGCGACAACAAGCGACCAATTCAACTTGGAGCCTCTCTGGAAACCACCCTTCATTACTCGGCTTGCGGTTGAAGATCGTTGCCATCTCAACGGCTTGGCGATGCAAGACGGACGTCCCAGGTATGTGACTCTATGTGGACAGACCGATGTGTTAGATGGCTGGCGCGATTGCCGATCCGACGGCGGCTGCGTTATGGATGTAACCAACGATTTGGTAGTGGCCGAGCAATTCTCAATGCCGCACTCACCGCGTCTCGACAATGAGAAATTGTGGCTGTTGGATTCGGGCCGCGGTCGATTTGGTTTCTTGGATCTCAGCACAGGCCGATTCGAAGAGGTGGCCTTTTGTCCGGGCTTTGCCAGGGGGCTGGCTCTAGTTGGGGGCTATGCTGTGATTGGGCTTTCCAAGCCCAGGCAAGGTGGCTCCTTCACAGGCTTGGAATTGGACCAGCGGCTCGCAGATCGCAATGCTCGGCCACGCTGTGGTCTGCAAGTCATCGATCTGAAAAGTGGCAACGCAGTACATTGGCTGCGCATTGAGGGCAGCATCCAGGAACTCTATGATGTGGTGGCTTTGCCGGGGGTCCGAAGACCGAAAGCCCTGGGATTCCTCACACGTGAAATCCAGCAAGCCTTGTCGCTTCCCGTGAGTTGCTCCCAGCCTGCGGACTAGTCTTGGTCTACGACGGAGGGCGGATGGCAGCAAACTTCCGCACCTGTTCTGTCAGTGCCACTTCGGTAGGCAATCGCTCCATCGAACTTGCGCCGTAGAATCCATGAATCTCAGGCAAACGCTCCAGAATAAATTGAGCGTCCTCAGGCATGGCAATAGGACCGCCATGGCAAAGCACCAACACATCATCACGCACCTGCCTGGCCGCCGCGGCGATCGCTGCAATCCTCGGCACGCAATCCTCCAGGCTAAGCGCCGTCTTGGCACCAATAGTACCACTCGTGGTCAGTCCCATGTGGGCCACAATGATATCGGCTCCCGCCTCGGCCAAGGCTCGCGATTGTGCGGCATCGAAGGCATAGGGAGTGGTCAGCAGGTCCATCTCGTGGGCCGCCGCAATGCACTCTACCTCGGCCTGAAAACCCATTCCCGTTTCTTCCAGGTTCGCACGAAACACTCCGTCGATTAAGCCAACCGTAGGAAAGTTTTGAATGCCCGCAAAACCGAGCTCCTTGAGCTCCCGCAAAAAGCAATCGCGAATCATAAAAGGATCCGTTCCGCAAACACCGGCCAGAACCGGCGTGCGATGGACGGCCGTCAAGACTTCGTGGGCCATCTCCCGCACAATCTGATTGGCATTTCCGTAGGGCATCAGTCCAGCCAAGGATCCCCTGCCAGCCATGCGAAAGCGGCCCGAGTTATAGATAACGATCAAATCAATGCCGCCGGCCTCTTCGCATTTCGCACTCAGGCCGGTGCCAGCTCCGCCACCAATAATCGGTTCACCACGGGCAAGTTTCTCGCGGAAAGAATCGAGGATCTCAGATCGCGTTGGTTTCATGGTGCTCATCTTTCCATCGTTCCTCGATGGCTCATCGTCCACAGCGTTTGAAAGTTATCGACCAGGGCACGGGCAAACTCCGGGGCGTTAATGTGAAACGGGAACCGGATCAATTGCCTTTCGGAATTCAATTCCAGCTTCTGTTGCAATGTATCAAAGGCCGCTTGATCCGCTTCTCGATCATGAAACGGTTGGTCAGGAGCATCTAAAGCGGAGACGCCGCCCTCCGGAATTAGCAACCTCCAGGGTGATTGGAATCGATTGAGCTTTTCCGCAATCCAACTTGCAATCGCTCGGTTCTCTTCCGCCAAGGTACGCATCAGTGTTATCTGCTCGTTGTGAGCCAGCAGCTGACGCTTGCGGTATCGCTCAGGAACCGAGGACAAGCCGCCAAAATTAACCATGTCGATGGCCCCCAAACTCATGACCAGCGGAATCCGCGCACGCCTTATCGCCTCGAAGCGTTCCTTTCCGGCGGGCATAATTCCGCCGGCTATTTCGTCGGCAACTTCGGTAGTAGTGATGTCCAGAACCCCCTGAATCATGCCGGAATCCACCAGCTTTTCCATGGCCCGCCCACCGCTGCCGGTAGCATGAAAAACCAGGCACTCGAAGCCCCGCGCCTCGAGCAAACGTCGTACCTCGGTCACGCAGGACGTTGTCACGCCAAACATGGTCATTCCCAGGGTCGGTTTTTCTTGTTCCACCGTGGTGGATCGTTCCACCATGCCACACATGGCTGCTGCGGCATTAGCGAGTATCCGTTTCGAGACTGCATTCAGACCCGCCACGTCCACGACCGAATACATCATGCAGATATCGCTGCAACCGACATACTCCGCCGTGTTTCCGCTGGCCACGGTGGAGACCATCAGCTTGGGAACACCAACGGGAAGCTCGCGCAGACAACGCGTAATCAATGCCGTACCGCCACTTCCACCCAAGCCAATGACACCAGCCACTTGCCCCTCAGCCGCTCGAGCGCGCATCCAATCGCTGAGCGCCTTGCTCATGGCGGAAATCGCCGGCCCGCGTCCTGCCTGCTCGCCCCCGTCCGGATCCGAGGAACTTGGGAGGCTGCTCGCAGCCAGAACATCCTCCCGCGAAACATCCGGGATGACAGTCGGGGGCCCCAAAGTGCCTACGTCAACTGTTTTGACACGAGTTCCCCAGTGCCGCAGGCAATTCGCCACGAACTCCAACTCTACACCTTTGGTGTCCATCGTGGCGATCGCATAAATCACCGGTGACATCCTCTCTCCCTCAATTACACCACGACTAGTCATTAGTGATGCACCATCGCCCAATTCCAGACTTCCAACTGGAACTCTTCGTCGACCTGCGGTTCATCTAGCCACAGAGTAGCCAGAGTTTTGTCGCGCTTCAAAGTGATTCGGGTGCGACCTTCAATTTGCTGTGCGCTATAGATACCCGAGGCAATTTTGCGCACGCTACCGCGGTTACCGGAAACTTCTCCTTCGTAATCCAAGTATACGGGTCGATGATCCGCAATACGCTTGGCTGGAACAAATTGAAGCGGGCCGTTCGGGCGATACTCGGGCAAGTCTTGCAAGCGAAAGGTTCTCAAGGAAGCGTGCTGTTCCAGCATTAAATCCCAATGGGAGGTCGCTCCCTGAACAAGGAATCCCTGCACAGCAAGATCCGCGTCGTCCTTTTTTTCCAATTCATGCCATAACAACACGAAACGAGGCACCACCGCAGGCTCTGGGATTCCCTCGGGAAAACCCTGCTTTTCATGCCGGTCTTCATTTTTCATGGATTCGCCTACAATAGGAGGTTTTGCTCGGCCAGCTTCAAAGCGGTGATCCTGAAGATCCACCACCCACCCAGGGGTAAACAACGGGTTTAGAACCTATCTGAAAACCATCAGCCGCTTTGGCGTTAGCCGCCGTTCTGCTCGGTTTTTGGCCCGGTTCTTAGTTGGCGTTCTGAGTTGGCGTTGCCGAGCTGCGGGTATGCCGTCGACAATACGGGGTGCGACATGCTGGAATTGTACGAGCTGCGAATCGACGCGGGGCCGATTGTCCGCCCAAGACCTGCGTTATCCATGCTTTCCTGCATCGAGCTCACTAGCCAGCACCCAGCATTGGGAGCATGGAGCTAATTGCCAATGCGGTCAGCGCCTTTTCGCTGAACAGGAACGAGAGCCAAGTTGCTCGGGAAGACTGCTCTATCATCCAAGGATTGATCCACGCTGAGGACTATGCAGAACGCAACCATCGAAGTGCGCGGCGCACGAGAACATAACCTCCGGAACGTGAGCATCACGCTTCCGCGAAACCAGTTGATTGTCTTCACGGGCGTCAGTGGCAGCGGCAAGAGCTCCATGGCCTTTGACACGCTGTATGCTGAAGGCCAACGCAGGTACCTGGAGAGCCTGTCGAGCTACGCCAGGCAATTTATCGGACAACTACCGAAGCCCAACGTCGATTATATCGGCGGCCTCAGCCCAGCGATCTCGATCAGCCAAAAGTCCACCAGTTCCAATCCTCGCAGTACGGTGGGCACCGTAACCGAAATCTATGACTTCCTGCGCGTGTTATACGCCCGCGTCGGCACCGGCTTTTGTTCCAAATGTCAAATCCCCATTGCCTCTCAGACCCGCGACCAAATCGTTGCCCAGCTCCAAGCTTTGTCAGAAGCGGACGAGTATTTGATACTGGCTCCTATCGTGCGGGGACAGAAGGGCGAGCACCGTGAGTTGTTCGAGAGTCTGCAGCGTCAGGGCTATGCCCGTGCACGCGTCGATGGCCAGGTCTGTCGCCTGAGCGAGGCGCCCGCGCTCAATCGCCAGCAAAAACACGATATCGAGGTCGTTGTCAGCCGATTCGAACCCAGCCAAACACCGCGCTCGAAAATCGCGGACTCCGTGAACGAAGCCCTCAAGCTGGGTGAAAACTCGCTGATCGTCATTCCATGGCAGGATGAGTCCGCGGGCCAGGACTTACCAGAAGACGAAGAGCCGCCCAAGCGTGGAAGACGCCGCAAAAAACCTTCCACCGATCTTGTGATCAGCAGCGAATACGCGTGCCCGCAATGTGGCCTGTCGACCATGCCACCCACGCCTCAGTTGCTGAGCTTCAATAGCCCCAACGGCATGTGCCATGTCTGCGAGGGCCTGGGACGGCAGTTCACTTTTGCTCCCGAGCTGATCATTCCCGATCCTAGCAAGTCGCTGCGACAGGGGGCCATCGAATTAATCGGCGGTTGGAACGATATCGGTCGCTGGCAGCGACATCAATTGATGAGCGTTAGTCAGTCGATTGAAAAAGAGCACGGTCTGCAGCCCGGCGAATCGTTGACACTTCCCTGGCAAGATTTGCCTGCCGAGGTTCGACACGAATGGTTGAACGGCACCGGTGATCGACACATTACTTATACCTGGCGGGGCGGCAGCCGCCCGATGAAGTACGGCGGTACATTCGACGGTATTGTGCCAACTCTGATGGAACAATATCGCGGAGCAAAGAGCACTTCCGCGCGAAAACGCTTCGAGAAATACATGCAGAAGCGCGAATGCGGATCCTGTGGCGGAACGCGGCTGAATCTTCAAGCACGACAGCTGAAGATGCGATCCTCAGCGCAGTTGCCAGGCGTCGGAGAGTGGCTCAACCTGCCGGCTCTGTGCTCGTTGCCCATCGATCAATGCCTGCAGTTCATCGAAGGCTTGGAGCTTAACGAAATCGAGCTCCGCATCGCCTCAGAAGCATTACGCGAAGTCCGCAGTCGACTTACCTTTCTGCTCAACGTCGGACTGGAATACCTTTGCCTGTCCCGATCCGCGCCCTCGCTTTCGGGCGGAGAAGCCCAGCGTATCCGACTGGCCAGCCAGATTGGCTCCGGCTTGGTGGGAGTGCTGTATGTGCTCGACGAACCCTCGATCGGCCTGCACCCGCGGGACAACGACCGACTGATCGATTCTTTAAAAGCCCTGCGTGACCAGGGTAATTCGCTGCTGGTCGTCGAGCACGATGAGGACACCATGCGTGCCGCTGATTTGATCTTGGACTTCGGACCGGGTCCAGGCGTAAGGGGTGGCGAGATCGTGACCTGCGGCGACCTATCCGACCTGGCGGCCGCCAAGCATAGCTCGACCGGAAAATTCCTGGCCGGCCGCGAAACCATTCCCGTGCCCGAGCAGCGCCGTGTCGGCAGCGGCAATTGCTTGCGAGTCGTCGGTGCCACGCACAACAACCTGAAAGACGTGGATGTGGAATTGCCGCTGGGCAAGTTCGTGTGTGTAACGGGTGTCAGCGGTTCAGGAAAGAGTTCGTTGATCAACGACATCGTCGTTCCCGTGCTTCGCCGCGAACTACACGCAGCCGAGGATGTACCCGGAACGCATCAGAGCTTGCAGGGAATTGAGCATCTGGACAAGGTGATTGCCATCGATCAATCGCCCATCGGCCGCACACCACGCAGCAACCCGGCAACTTACGTCAAAGTCTTTGACGAAATTCGCAGCTTGTTCGTTGGGCTGCCCGAAGCCAAACGCCGTGGCTACCAGCCGGGCCGGTTTAGCTTCAACGTAGCCGGGGGACGTTGTGAAGCCTGCGAGGGCAATGGCTCCAACCGACTTGAAATGGACTTTCTCGCGGATCTGTGGGTTACCTGTCCTGTGTGTGACGGGCGTCGCTACAACCACGAAACCTTGCAAGTAAAGTTCAAAGATAGATCGATCTCCGACGTGTTGGACATGGACATTCAACAGGCGTTGGAGCTGTTTGAAAATGTGCCCAAGATCGCCGAAAAGCTCCAGACACTGCACGATGTGGGCCTGGATTACATCAAACTCGGGCAGCCTTCTCCCACGCTGTCCGGCGGAGAAGCACAGCGGATAAAACTGGCCAAGGAACTCTCGCGGCGGGATACCGGTCGCACCCTTTATCTACTGGACGAGCCGACAACCGGTTTGCACTTCCACGATATCCGACTGCTGCTCCAGGTGCTGCAAGATCTGGTGGACAAGGGCAACACGGTGCTGGTCATTGAGCACAACTTGGATGTGATCAAAGCAGCCGACTGGTTGATCGACGTCGGCCCGGAAGGTGGGCAAGAGGGCGGCAACATCGTGTTCACGGGAACGCCCGACGAAATCGTACACGTACCCGAGTCGCATACCGGACGTTCGCTGGCCAAACACCTGTCGGCACCGCCCATTCAACCCTCGAAGAAGAAGCGAGCCAAAACAACAACGACGAAGGGCAATTCAAAAAACAGCCCACGTTTTCAGTCCCCCACGCTGACCGTCCAGGGCGCGATCGAACACAATTTGAAGGACTTGTCGATCGAGATACCGCATCACACGCTGTCCGTTTTTTGCGGTCCCAGCGGCAGCGGCAAAAGCTCGCTGGCTATGGACACCATCTACGCGGAAGGGCAGCGCCGCTACGTGGAAAGCCTCTCTTCCTACGCCAGACAGTTCGTCGGGCAAATGCCGAAACCGAAAGTCGAGCGAATCGAAGGCTTGGCGCCTTCCGTCGCCATCGAGCAGAAGAGTGTGGCTCATAACCCCCGCAGTACCGTGGGAACGGTCACCGAAATCTACGATTACCTGCGAGTCTTGATGGCACGACTGGGTGAGCCGCACTGCCCCAATTGTGATGTGCCTGTAACCAATCAAACCGCGGATGACATCGCCACGCATCTGCTGTCGCGTGAAGAGGGAACGCGGTTGATCATCACCGCACCCCTGCGTTGGCAGCCCTCGCACGATCCCGACAACCTGTGGCAGGATCTACGGACTTCGGGATTGGTCCGCGTGCGCGTCAATGGTCGCACCCACTCATTAAACGAACCGCCTCAACTGTCATCCACGCTCAGCTACGACCTGGAAGCGGTAGTTGATCGCATCACGATTTCTGAGAAGAATCGCAGTCGCATATCCGAAAGTGTGGAGCTGGCACTGTCATTGGGCAACGGCACGCTACTGACCTTGGAACCTCGTGATGATATCGACGAAATCCACTGGTCCGTAACGCGTCACAGCCAGCATTTGGCCTGCCGCACCTGCGGCTACAGCCTCGAGCCGCTCACGCCCCATTCGTTCTCGTTCAATTCGCCTCTCGGCTGGTGCCCGGACTGCGAAGGACTGGGAACACAAACCGGCACCAGTCCCGCATTGTTGTTGGATAGCCACCTTTCTTTACAGGAGGGAGCCATCCGTCTGTGGCCAGCCTTGGACGAACATTCAAAGTCCGAACTGCCAATGACCGAATTGGCCGGTCCCATGCTGCAAACGTTCTGCAAGGCAGTTGGGATTCCCATGGATGTTCCCGTGGAGAAACTGACCGGTGGTCAGCGCCGGAGTATCTTGCACGGCACGGGAGATCGCTGGTACTCCATCACCACGACCAAAGACGTTGAGTTTGAATTTCAGTGGAAGGGGCTGTTCCCGGCCTTGGAACACGCGTCGCGTTTGAGTCCCTCGCTGCGCAACAAGTTGAATCCTTTTGTTGCGGAGGTCGCCTGCTCGGCCTGCGACGGTTCCCGGCTGCGGCCAGAGTCCGCGGCGGCCAAGTTCCGCGGCTTGACCGTCGGTGACTACACGCAGGGCACGCTGAAATGGCTGCACGAACAAATTTCGGGTTGGAAGCTGTCAAAGCGTGAACAGCAGATTGCCGGCGAGTTGGTGCGTGAGCTGTTAGCCAGAACTTCGTTTCTGTTGGACGTCGGCCTGGACTATCTCTCGCTATCCCGACCCGCTAATACACTCAGCGGTGGTGAATCCCAGCGCATCCGACTGTCCAGCCAACTCGGCAGTGGCTTGTGCGGCGTACTGTACGTTCTGGATGAACCGACCATCGGACTGCACCCGCGTGACAACACGCGTCTCATCAGCGCTCTACAGAAACTCCGCGATCTGGGCAACACACTCGTCGTGGTCGAGCATGACCGTGAGGTGATTGAGGCCAGTGATTTGCTGTGCGACTTCGGCCCCGGGGCTGGTCGCTACGGGGGCGAATTGGTGGGGCAGGGGAGTCCGAAACAAGTTGCTCGACTGAAGTCCAGCGTCACCGGCCCCTACCTGAGCGATAAACAAAAGATTCCCGTACCCCATGTTCGCCGCGCCGTAGACCACGGTTGCATCAGCCTGCGGGGAGCACGCGCTCACAACCTGCATAACGTGAGCGTCGATTTTCCACTGGGCAAAATGAACGTGGTGACCGGCCCCAGCGGCAGCGGCAAGAGCACACTGGTCAATGAAGTGCTTTATCCGGCGATGCTCAAGAAACTCTCAAAGCAATCAACGAAAAAAAGCACTTTTGATTCCATCGAAGGTATCAAGCTGATCGACAAAGTGATCCGCGTCGATCAAAGTCCACTCGGATCGAATCCCAGTTCCACACCCGCTACATACACGGGTGTTTTCGATCTGATTCGGCAGTTGTATTCACAGCTGCCTGCCTCGCGGGCCCTTGGCTACACACCGCGACAATTTTCATTCAACGTTCCTGGCGGTCGCTGCGAAAAATGTGAAGGGAACGGTCAAATTCGAATTGAAATGCACTTTCTGCCCGACGTGTGGGTCCAGTGCGATAGCTGCCACGGCAGGCGATTCACCGAAGATACGCTCTCGGTGGATTACCATGGCTTCTCAATTCATGACGTTCTCGAGATGCAGATCGGACAAGCCTTGGAGGTGTTTGACAACATCCCCAAAATCCGCCGTATTCTGCAGACTTTGGTCGACGTTGGCCTCGATTACATATCCTTGGGGCAGTCGGCTCCGACGCTCTCCGGCGGTGAGGCTCAACGGGTCAAGTTGGCCGCGGAACTCGCGCGGCCCGATACAGGCAAGACCTTCTATCTACTGGACGAACCCACGACCGGCTTGCACTTCACCGACATTACCAAACTGTTGGAAGTGCTGCATCGGCTGGTCGACATTGGAAACACAGTTACCGTGATCGAACACAATCTGGACGTTATTAAGGCGGCCGATTGGGTGATCGATCTGGGTCCCGAAGCGGGGCACGAAGGCGGACAGCTCGTATTCGCTGGCACACCGGAAGACCTGGTGGCATACGCCCGCAAGACACAGCCCCGAAATTCCAAAGGCGACAAACCGGGCGGCCAGGGACTGCGGAGCCACACTGGCGAGGCATTGATTCCACTGATGCAAACTGCCGAGTACCAAGAACGCGAGGTGTATGACCCAGACACCCTTCACGAGGCACAGGAAGGCGACTTGGACCTAGATCAGATCGGACGTGACACACTGCTACCCTGGCAGACAGATGGCCGAAAATGGCACACCCGCGACAGTCTGGATCGGGCCGGCAACCCGATTCGCTGGGATCGACAAATCCTGACCAGGATCATCGACTTCCTAGAGAACATCGACGGCTTTTCTCCAACCAACTGGGAGAACCGCAGCATTGTCGAGGTCACCGGACCGGTAAAGAGTCGCGGCTGGTTTTTGCACGCCATCACCGCCGAAACCTGGCTGCTAAAACTCAAATTCCGCGTACCGCGTCGGAGTTTTACCAAATCACAATTGCTCTCCATCGTTGAATTGCCAACTCTCAATCAGTTGGAAGAAGTTCAAATGTACGGAAACGAACCACGCACCAAGGCCCGTGCCTCCGGACAATGGATGGAGTTGGAAATTCGTCCTCACACATTGGCCGAGATCGACAACAACAAGTTCTGGAATTGGCTGCGAGACGCAAGCTTCGCCTTCCTGGGAAAAACCGTCACACCGAAGAAAGAATCGCCCGACTCCAAAGCGGACCCCAAAAGCCATATGCCTTGGAAGGTAATGAAGCAACGCTGGCACTCCATGCGCAAGGGCTTTCCACCGGGCAAAGACATTGTCTGGCCGGCTGAAACTTTAAGCGTGCTGATCCAAGCTGTGCACCAGTCCGCCGGCGGCGGTCGCTGGAGATGGGATGACCAGAATACCGCCCGCTACACTCTGCCCGGCCAGAAGGAACCCTGGATCATTCTCCACACCAAACGACCCGAAGGTTTGATTGCGGTCTTGAATGGCCCCAAAGGCTATAAGCCGGGCTCGTGGCAGGACACGTTGCCGATGAAAGTTCAGATTACTTCGCTGGGCAATGAAGAGGAGCAGATTCAAATCGCCTTCACCGAACTGCAGCAACCTCGCGATCCCGCCGTGCGAAAACTACTGTCCACCCACATGAAGTTTGTCGATCAGGTGGCCGTCGGAAAATAGCTTTCGAGTTCGCCACCGATCGGCTCCAGCAGAATCGATCGGCTTCAGCAGACTTTTGCTATGCTGATAGGACTTCATATTCCAACAGACTTAAGGCCTATCAGACACCCATTAGCCGCTTGGCGTTAGCCGCGGTTCTACTGCGTTGGATGTAATCGCAGGTTGGTCACCGGCCTAAAACTAGTTCACCCGGAGGCGAGCCACGCATGTTCTCGTCGAAGGATGTTCACTGGCAAAAGTCTGTTCAACCAAGGGCGATCCCTTCGGTTTCCTGCCCGGCAAATTGCCTTATTCGCTCCTGTGTGCGATGTTGTGATGTTGGAGCGCGGTGTGCTACAGAACGAGTGCGACTTCGAAAACCGGGGCTAACGCCCAGCGGCTGATGTGAGTGTGGCTGATTTGCTCAGCCGCTTGGCGTCGGTTGCGGTCGTTTTCGGTGTTCGGATAGCTTACTAGAGTAATCAATCGCAAGCGTTTCAAGTTCCGTCCTACGGTCACCACCCTTGCCAACGGATAGACTGAAATGGCTTACAATACGATTCTGAGCGGAATGTTCACCACCTGAAAATTGTTTGCGAGGACGCTGCGATGCCAAAGATCTCGATGCTGAGCACCGCCTGCCTGCTGTGCGCATTGACCGCTTGCCAACCCAACAAAAGCACTCCCTCTCAGTCCACTGCCGAACAACCCTCCATCCAAGCGCAGAAGGCGACCGCCGGCGTCGGGAAAAAGGGGCAAAGCCTGCAGGACAATGAAGGAGTGGCGAAAATCATCGCCGGCCCGTTGGCCGCCATGACGAAGGTCGAGCAGATCGTCACCTTTGACATCCAAGTTAAGAAGGCCCTCGATCTGTTCAAGGCTCTCGAGGGACGTGAACCCAATTCCCACGAGGAATTTATGAGTAAGGTCATTCAGGCCAACCGAATTCAGTTGCCCGAGTTGCCTGAGGGAGCCGTGTACCACTTTAATACTCAGAAGGGCGAATTGTGGGTTTACCCAGAGGATGAGGTTCCTCACCCGTAGCCACGCTCGCCAGAGCGTGGTCGACATGTCCACCGTCTGGCGACGGTGGCTACGATTGGTAAATTCTTACCTGCCGCTCGCTTTAGCTGACTTACATAACAGGATAAAT
>JANSWS010000442.1 GCA_024743355.1 bacterium | reverse complement strand
GTCTTCGGCGGAACCGAAGTCGCTTGCCCGGGGCTGATATGTTGCGCCGCCTTCGGGGCGAAAACCTTCAGACATGTCCGCGGGCACAGAGACGGAGCTTGCAAGGGGACACATTCATTTCAGCCGCCAACCTCGGCCTGAATAGCGTGTACGGGCTACGCTGTGCAGCATTGTTGCATTGGATTTACAAGCACGAAGCGCTAGCGAGTGTGTACTTGATGGCGACCGGAACCCACTCACTCGTGCGCGTCGTGCTTGTATTTTCGGGCGAGCCCCTCGATACCAAACGTGGTACAGCGTTGTTGTACGGGCATAGCATTCGGGTGGCCAACCTGGGCCTGAAAGGCCAGGAACATACCAGCCCAGGGCAAAGCGTCGCGGTGAAACCGCAGAGCGCCGCCCTGGGTTTGTAGCCAATCACACGGAAAAGCCCTGAAAGGGCGAGACAAAGACGACCCCGCGGACCAGGCAATCTCTACTGCCTGAGAAAAGCTTGCGGCCTGAGTAAAGTTTGCAGCTTAAGATGAAGGGATGCGTAAAGTTTACCGATGAATGCGATTGTATAGATTGCGTTAAGATTCACCCTGGTCAAGTGAGCGGCATGAAGGCACCTACATTTCGCGAATTGCTAGCAATTCTTCTGGCCTTAGCACTGGCCTCACCCGGCTCCGCTCAGGAGTTAGCAGCAACGCCTATCGCCAACGCATGGCCACCAAGTACCCAGCAGCCAGCACCGCTGAGTCCGTCCACTGTCGAGGATAACCAGGCATCGCAACAGCTCCTAAAGAGATTCGATTCGACTACGCAACCACACTTCGTTCGAACCCCGCTTGAGGATCCCGTACCTGCTGAGGCGGACCAAGGTGAACCTATGTCGGACGCTTCCGCATCAGAGCCAGGTACGGATCTAGAGGACGAGGACGAACTCGAAGCGAAAGTCCGCCAGATCATGGAAGCCATGCAAGAAGAGGCGAAAGAGGCCGAGTCGGAAGAGCCTGAAGAAGCGGAATACGAACCGCCCACCAGACCTTCGTGGTCATGGACAGGTCGTATCCACGCGGACTACTGGGGCTATCCCAAAGATTCCCCAGGCATTGGCTACTTTGAACATCCGGATCCGGGTAGTCCAAACTTCGGTGACGATCCCGAAGATCGCTTTGCCTTCCGTCGTTTGCGACTCGGGATGCGAGGGGATGTCCTGGAGACGATGCTGTACAAGCTGGAAGTGGACTACAACAACCCAGGTACACCGGAATACAAAGACATCTATCTGGGCTGGAAAGAGCTGCCCTTTAATCAAACGCTTCTGCTAGGGAACCAGAAGCGACCACTGGGTATGGATCACCTGAACAGCAGCCGTTTCAACGTCTTCATGGAGCGGCCTCTGGTGGTTGAAGCATTCAACGAGGATGCCCGCCGAATCGGTCTGGCCGCGTATGGATACACAGACAACGAACTCTACCACTGGCGGTATGGTGTCTACAATCTCGAAAACACCTCAACGGACGGTCGTTTCATTGGCGACTCCCTGCAAATGAGCGCCAATGCGCGTTTATCGTCTAGTCCGTGGTACGACTATACCTCCGATGGCCGCGGCTATTTCCATTGGGCAATCGCCGGCATGTATGCCAAGCCCGACGGCGATCGCAGCTCGGCCGACACCAACAACAATGAGGGACGCTTTCGTACCCGAACGGAGAACCGCTCTGATACTCGTTGGCTGGACACCGGTCGCATCGCGGGAATCAGCGACTATGAAATCCTGGCCGTGGAGGCACTACTTAACGTCGGAGCTTTCCAAGTCGTGTCGGAATACCAGACCAATTGGAGTCAGCGAGATGAAGAATCCGACCTGTTCTTTCACGGTGGATACGTACAAGTCAGCTATTTTCTAACCGGCGAATTCCAGCCCTATTCCCGCACCGAAGGCACCATCGAGCGTGTGAAGCCCTTTGAGAATTTCTTTCTGGTCAGCCGGTGCAATGGCGGACACGCGGCCGGCTGGGGTGCCTGGCAAATAGCTGCCCGCTACTCGCATCTGGATCTCTCCGACGACAACATCCTGGGTGGAGTCGGCAACAATTTTACCGCGGGGCTTAACTGGTTCTGGACCGCTTACTCAAAAGTCCAGGTCAACTACATCTATGGAGACATCCAAAATCACCGCCCAGTAAACGATTTCACCAGTGGAAATTTCCATGTTGTTGGTACTCGTTTTATGGTCGACTTCTAGTCCCATTGCAACGACCTGCAACAGCTAACTTGAAGACAAAGCCTCGCAGCTGCCTGACTCATTATCGATCGCCATGATTGGGACCTGGAAATGTCATCAGCCATGAAAACCAAAAATATCTTGTCGACTGCCTTCACGCTTGCATTCTCAACGCTGTGCATGCTCGGGAATACGCTGCCAGCGGACGCCGTCGAACATCGCAAGAAAGTCTGCTGTCCAAAGTGCTCCAACGCTTGCGAACTGAAGGTGTCTGAAGGTACCGAGACGAAATACTGTTGGAAGATCGAGTGCAAAACCGTTTGCATCCCTCGGGTTCAGTTTTCATGGCAGTGGCCATGGGAACCCAAACACAAGGCTTGTGGTAGCCAGAGCTGTGATGATGCCGAGTGCGGCAACTGCTGTCGACCTCCGCTCAAGCTTGCCAAGTCGAAGAAGGTCAAAATGCTCGTTAAGCACGAATACGAGTGCCCCGTCTGCGAATACAAGTGGGCACCCAAGGAAGATCAAGCAGAAGGCTGCAGTTTCTCCCTCAGCGACGTAGCAGAATGCGACGACCCGATCAAAGCGGCCTCGATCGAGAAACTACAAGTCGATCAAAACAACCGATAATGCGTCCAAGAGATGCTTCCGGTTCCCTCAATGGCAGACGAAGCCTCCGCCATGATTTCCGATCAGAACTGTCGTCTGCAAAGGTGCGGCAGCAGCTTCGATCGACTCATCGCGAGCTTTAAAGCAGAAACAGAAGTACCGCGGCAACCACAACAAACGCCGCAATGATCCTCCAGTCCCAAGCGGCTGGATGGTCCTGCAGGCCATCACCTACAACGGGTTGAAAGGGCAGCTCTTCTTTAGGCTTGATAGAGACAGACACGGCTGAGATTCTCGCTATGTTGGGGTGTCTGTTAAGTATCGCCCAGCCCCATTCTGCCCGCCAAAGCAATCGCATTAACGTTAAATGAAGCTCTTGTTAAGAAACGGTTAAGACCCACCCCTGCCCAGAATACTCGCACCCCACAGGGACCAGGCTGGACATCGCATTGCCGAAGTCCGAATCGACAGGCAACGCAGACCATCTCCAGAGCCTGCGGGTAGTTGCGCTTTAGCGAGCCAGTGACCTGGTGACCATCGACGCGAGCTTCATCGGCGGCTGCCAGTCAATCGGCTCCTGGCCACAGAATGCGAACCCATAACAACCCGGGTGGCAGCCGCAGCGTTAAGCTGCCTTGGGGGTCCGCCGAAACCATCGCCACAGTCGCCAACTGCTGGCCAGCCACAGCAAGATGGTGGCAAACACAAAGGGTGACATCTGCTCCGGCGAGAACTGCTTGCTCAAGACAACCAGCAGAAACCCAGCGATCGCTTCGGCGAAGGGTTTTGCGATGCCCGCGACCAAAGTAATGGCCTTTCTGCGAGCTCCCTTTTCGAGTGGGGAATACAGGACTTGAACGGTCGGATCATGCAAACCGCGTCGCAAACAATCTGTGCCTTTGCAAAGCGTGATCATGGGCAACGCAAACTTCGATCCCGACCCCACCCAGGCCAGCAGCGTGGTTGCCAGCAATGTCATGGGATAGCTCAACAGTCCGGCTAGCATTCCACGTTTCTGCAGGACGCTCGAAGTGACCAATAATTGCATCATACCGGTCAGCAGATACACCACGGCATAGAATATTCCGAAGTAGCGAGCCAGTTGGCCCGAATCGCGATCCAGCACCTCGGCGGCAGTGACCTTCCATTGGTATTCGACGAAGGTCGTAGCCAAGATGCAGAAGGTGACTGTCAGAGCGATGTACCGAACGTAGCCGCTGGCTGGAAGTATACGGATTGATGTCGCCGATTCGGCAGCCGGCTTGGAACGCCGCCGCTCCCATTCTGCATTGGCGTCCAGAGCATGATTTCCGCTTTGCAGATTTCCATCCGCATCAAGACTGCGTTTGGCGGACAGGGCGAGCAGAGGCAGCATGGTCAACAGATCGATGGCCGCAGCGGCGTACAGCAGCCATGAGATTGGAATGTTCGGCGACACTACTCCAATCCCGATCCCCATGCTAATGCCAGCCAAAGTAGCTCCGGCACCGGCCAAGCCGACAATCCGTTCGGGCCTTCTTCCATGAAATACTTCGTTGAGCAACGTCGCGTACTGAATCGTTCCCAGGCTACCGCGAATCTGTGCGAGCAGATACGAGGTTGCCAGAACCACCAGTGAACCGGGAAAGCTTTGCATGAAGGCTGGTAAGGCCACAGAAAGCAGGGAAAACAACATCAGCGTCACCACTACGGTCGCTCGCAGCCCCCATTTCGGCAAGCACCTTGCATATGCGACTGAGCTCAGAGCTACCACGCCGGCAGAAAGCATATAAAGTTCGGGCAGTCGGTCCGAACCAAATCTACTGAGAAAGGCGCTATCCGCCACCGTCCGGGCTAGAACATAGGCAGCCGCATTGCCGAATCCGTAACAGAACAGCAGAGCAATGCCTCTGCGCTCTGCAGGCTGGAGGACTGCAAGTGGATCGCTCAAGACTTCAACCTGCTAGCAACCGTGGATGATGGAATCTTTGTGCTCCCGCTGACTGCCAGTCTTCTGGCCTTGATCATGACGTCTCTCCATAACGCTTTCCTGTTTCGTCTGTTCTATCGATCTTCTGCCAGCTTCCATTTCAGCACGTCCCGCAAGACCGACCACCGAGGACCTTTCTTGCGTGCACCCTCACCTTCAATCCAGTAGGCACGCAGCCGCTCCAAGGTCCCATCCAAGCGTTCAAAATCAATCCAACGATTCATAAACTCGGAAAACTGACGATCATCATTGCGAACCGCAAAGGCTACTGGCCGCTGTATGACCGGCCTTGGAACCACGACGGAGAATTCAGGGTATAACACGTTCCACGCGGCACCTTCCTCTGCCTGCATAATCAGACCGTCCAAGTCGTCCCTGCCGCCAACGAAAAAGTCGGCAATCGAGTCCACCAACACGATCTCCGCATTCGGCAATTGTCTTTCGGCGGGTCGCAGCAGATCTTCGTAGGCCACGGCCAGCCGCAGACCAACCCGCTGTGAAATCGCCTCCCACGTTGTGAACTCGTCCCGCCGATAGTCACGCAGCACGATTGCCAGAGTTGCGGTTTGATATTGCTGCGTGAAATTCGCTCGCAAAAGCCGCTCTGGCTTAACCATCAGACCTCCTGCCACCAAATCAAGCCGGCCGCTCTCTAAATCGGAGAGCACCGAATCGTAAGTGTACGGAATAAACTCCAACTGCAAATCCAGCCTTCTTCCAAGCAGATGCATTAACTCAATATCCAGCCCTACCAGCTCACCCGCACGATTGACAAACGAGTATGGCAAGTGGTCAGGATGGTACCCAATTCGCAAAGAAAGCGTGTCTCGCAATCGCTGCATGGTAGAGGCAGCGGGCATCTCACGCATTGGCAGCGACTCATTCTCGCCGTACACCGTGACTTGCGTATATGGCTCTGGAATCGCCAGGGACATCAAACGCTCGTCCAGATCATAGGTAATCTTGGTCGCCGAAAAATACCAGCGGCTGATTACCGTGCCGCAGGCCAGGCAAACAGCAATGAGCAGGGCTGAGAAGATCAATCGATTCCAGTGAATCCTCAGCCTTCCCTGCAATCCCGTGGCCAGAATCACACTGAAAGCCATGAGATGCATCACGCCCACCAAATCCGCGATTCGCGTAGTCAGGAAGCCCGGCAGTATAAACAGTGACAACAGGTCCTGGGGCAATTGATACTCATCCAACAGAAAAGGGATGGTAACCAGCGGACTGGCAAAGCTAGCCACCGCTCCCCGAGTTGCCATGCCAAGAGTCTGCCGACTATCTAGCTGATCGCCGACGTACCAAGCCGCGAATGACACAAAGAGAACGGCGAAGATCTTGCCAAGATGAGGAAAGGAATAAGCCAATGGCACCACTAAACTAGCGGTCGATTCTTGACCTTCCGATGAGCCTTCACTCTGTTGAATCAGCTGCTCGCTCTTCTCGACAATTTGGGGCAGGACCACGAATAACTTGCCTGTGGCAAAAGCGGTCAGTAAGGGTTCTTGTGCCGCTCGCAAGATGTCCACATAGCGAACTCCGGTAAGACTGCTCATT
>JANSWS010000607.1 GCA_024743355.1 bacterium | reverse complement strand
TCCGCCGCGGCGCCTAACCAATCAGGAAAACAAACCATGCACAGAATCAAAACGAACAAACCGCCAGCTGGGCCACCGGTCTGCCAAAATTTTCGCCTGCTAATCGGTCAAAATCGAAATCAGCGGTCGCTTGATTGAGGTCTAGGGCGGCTCACGGCTTGTGGCTTCTTAGGTGGACCATTTGTGCGATTGCCGATGGGAGGTTGCGATGATCGGGGCTGGGATGATCGGGGCTGGGCCTTATCCAGGCTGAGGCAATTGACTTTCATTGTCTTGGTCCTCCAGCGTGGTGAGAACTGGCACGTCGAGCGTGGCGGTAGCAGGGCGAATGCCGAGTACACGTACGGCCAGATGGGCGATGGGTACGGGCGTCAATTCGACGCGCCACAGAAGCAGCAGTCCCAGCAATCGTCCTGCCGAGGAAACACCAAACAGGATGAAATAGCCCAGAACACCGCCCCCGGCAATGGCAAAAATCCCAGCTCCCATCAACGCTCCCAGCAGCATGGCTGCGGTGTTGGCACAATTGTAATAAGTCAGCATTCGCGTTCGCTTGTCCTGCGGCAGCGTCTCAAAAAACAAAAGAAAGAACCCGAGCTCATAGGCGGCCCAAGAAACGCCACTCACCAACTGTATGATGCTGAGCCACACGTAGTTGCTGGAAAGGATCCACAGTGCGGACAGGGGAACGAGTGCAATGGCGCCCACCCACATCAGCGTGCCTGCCCCAAACTTTCTGGCAAAGTGCCCCCAATAGCTCAGGCTCAAGATGCGAGCTAAAAATGCGAGGGCTAGAAAATACACGAAATTCACGTAGCTCATCCGCACTTGCTCTAGCATGTAAGGAGCAAAGAAGGGACCGCTGATTTGTACGAAAGCTTGAACAAACACGAGATAAACGATGAGCTTTCCGCCGGTCTGTGCGGCAGGTTTGTTCAATGATCGCGCGGATTCCACCCGGTTCAGCGTCGAGCCGTCGGGGTAGGCGCGAATGGCTCCCAGAAAGCCCACCGAGGCGTAGCGGAAAATGGCAGCGGCCGCGAACAGGGTCGCGAAGCCAGCCAGCAGCGCGTCGTGGGTCTTGGCAAATTCGAGCAGTGCTCCACCCAGCACCAGCCCCAGCAGCGTCGACTGCTGCTGGAATCTCGAGCGTTTGGCGAAGTAAACCGCTCGCACGGGCCGGGGCACCACTTTTTCCATCCAGTTGTTCCAGACCGCGCCGCTGGCCAAGCCGCCAGTCCAGTACACGATCATGATCAGCAGCAAAAGCGGGAACGAGACCGAACCATAGGCTGCGGCCAGCAGCAACGGAAGAAATGACGTTGCCTGAATGGAAGCGCACAGCATCACCCACTGTTGTTCGCTCCTAAAATAGGGAAACAACCGCAGTGAAAGAAGTTGCATGATCCCGCCGGCGGCGACCGGCACCGCTGAGATCAGTCCAGCTGCGGTTTCCCCCATGCCTGCCGCGAGAGCAAATGCCGGAACGAATGTCTCGCCCAAACCGACCATCGCTCCGAAGCTAGCCCCATCCAGACTGCTGCTGCGCAGGTTGCGCTGAACGTAGCTGGTACGTCGCGGGTGATCGTTTGGCTTGCGGAGCATCGGACCGGGCACAACTAAGATCCTAAACGGAAACCGTGGATCCAGATGGAGCCGTTTCACTACGGCGGACCGGTTTGCAGCGTACGGCCACCAGCGTCAGGTCGTCAGGTTTGCAGGGCAGTCCCTGTCCGCCTTGCATGCGGCCAACGCAGTCCTCGGTCAATTGCTTGACGGCGGTGGTCAACGGACCTCGACGAATTCGCTGAATGATCTCGCGGATGCTGAGGTTGTCGGTTAGCCCATCGCTGGAGAGCAGCAGAGTATCTCTTCCGGCAAAACGGACCGCTGAGCCGATTTCAATGCGCATTTCGGCATTGCCAATCGCATTGGAGATGACGTGCCGATCCGGGTGATGCATGGCCTCGTCTTCATCCAAAAAACCTGCTTCGACCGCCATGCCCACCGGAGAATGTGAGGTAGTTAGCAGCTTTAATTTGCCGCGATTTCCGGTTAACATCACGATGGAATCGCCGCAATGATAGGGCCGCACAAAACCATCGCCCAATTCGGCCACCGCCAGCGTGGTGCCAGCTCCCGAGGCGCGTCTCTGGACTTCCGCGTTTGCTTGCTCGAAGCCGTTGATGATCGCCGTCCGCAGTAGTCGTCCTTTGGCCAAGCAAGTCGCCACCGATTCCACCAATGCCTCAACCGCGATCGCGGATGCCTGGGCACCTGCCACATGCCCCCCCATGCCGTCGGCGACGGCCACGATGCCACTGCCATTTTCGTTGAGCACGACCGCGGCAGAGTCTTCGTTGACGTGGTCGGTCATGGAGTCAGCATGGTATTCGCGGCAGGCTCGCGAGTGAAAAGCCAGTTGATACCCCTCAAGCTGCCATATTTCAGGCCGCTGGCTATCGACGTTGCAAAACAGGCGGGAGAATGATGGTGCCTGAGCTAGAGGGTTGGAATCGGTCACTGAGGTAAGGCTTTAGTGGGTTTTCAGTGGGAACTGTCAGATACGCAACGCATGGCGCTTGGCACGCTGAAAAGCCGCAAGCATCTTGCTGGCGTCTGCAAATCGTTTCTTCGGCTCCACTTCGATCGCCTTGCGGACAATCGAAATCAGGTCCGCATGATATTTTGCCTTCATTCGAGCATAACCGGGAGTGGGCCAGTCGAAGGGCCACTCCGGCCATTCACCGCCGAACAGGCGGCAGAGTACCAGGCCGGCCGAGAATACGTCGGATCGGTACGATGGTTTGCCCATCGCCTGCTCCGGTGCCATATGCCCCACCGTACCCGAGCCGGAGCCTTGGATCGTGCGTAAGCATACCTTGGCGATGCCAAAATCCGTGAGCGTCAATCGGCCTTCTTCGAAGAGTATCAAATTCTCAGGCTTAATATCGCAGTGGACAATGCGATGCTCGTGGGCATGGGCCAGTCCGGCCAGCAGTTGCTCGGCGTAGGACAATGCTAGCTTTGAAGACATGCGGTAGCGCAGACGATCCGCCAGTGACTGCTCGCCTAAGGGCATCGTGACCACAAAATGCCCGTCAATGATGTCCGCATTTTTTAAGGGCAGAATATTTTTGTGGTTTAGCGCGGCCAGCAGCCGAACTTCT
>JANSWS010000130.1 GCA_024743355.1 bacterium | reverse complement strand
GTTTGTCATCGGTCAGAACGTTGTTGACGGCGTCAATCCAGTAACCCTGCGTGATAGCCAAACGGGCGAGGTAATGTCCCAGCTTAGTGGACACAATCACGCAGTAGAGTCAGCGGCCTTTTCTCCAGACGGTGCTTGGATCGCCACAGCTGGACGCTACCACGATGTCCTCCTGCATAGCTCCGACGGAAAATTCCATGCACGCTTCACCAGCGACTCAAGAAATGAGTCGTTGGTTTTTTCCGCCGATTCTAAGTTTTTGTACGTGATCAAGCGTAACCCCGAAGGGGATCCCATTGGACAAGTCTTGGTGAAATGCAGCGTACCGGATCTAAGGATCGTCCAGCAACTGGAGGTTGGCATCAGTCCGTTGGTCTGTGCACTATCTTCCGATGGTCGTTGGTTGGTCACCGCAGACAACAATGGCTGGGTCAGGCTCTCTTCAAGCGGGGAAATTCCGCCCTTGCGCGGCGAAAAGCTGCGAGGAAGAGTACGCTGCATTGCAATGAATTCGAATGGTAGCTTGTTAGCTGCAGGCTGCGACAATGGCCTGTTGTACCTGTGGAATTTCCGTGATGGGTCACAGCTCCCAAAACCTCTGGTGCTGGATTCGGGACAGGCGATGGTGACGGGCGTCAAGTTTGTCAGCGATGCCGCGATTGCAACCACTTCGCGAGACGGTTCGGTACGAATCTGGAATCTGGATGACGCCCTGAGTCCATACGTCGAGTTCAGCCCTGAGGCAGATTTCTTGAAATCCGGCCCAGAAGATCCCAATTGCATCCATGCGCGATCGTCAGCAGGGAACATCGAAGAAATTGATCTGGACACACTAACATCCAAGCGATTGGCAGATGTGCCAACCGATTACCATCATTGTTTCACGAAGACCAGCGACAACTCTCTGTTCGTGGCTGGCTCCGACAACGGCATCGTAGCCTTCGAGCCCTGGCCGCAACAAGAAGTCTATCGCATTCCCTACCCAAAGAAGTCGCAAGCATGTAGCTGGTTGGAGTTGGTCGATGACGACAGCCGACTGCTTGCGCTTTACCAAGATCGATTGCATTGCCATCGCAGCTCCGATGGAGAGCTTCTCCGTGAATTTCTGATACCCGAGGAGGGTACCGAACGGCTGGCAGTTTCGCCAAATGAGCGTTACTTCATTGTCCTCAGCCGTAGTATCCTGCGCTGTCTTGAACTGAAGTCCTTTCGTCTATTGAAACAATTGCCCGCCCAATCCAGCGAATATGCTTGCGTTCGATTTTCGCCCGATGGCGAACAAATTGCGGTGGGATACCAGGACGGCACCGTGAAACTTTTGCAGGCAAACAGCCTCTCAATCATGCATGTGCTACCTGGTCATCGTGAAGGGGTCAACGACATGCGTTTTCTAGATCAGCATACCTTGGCAACTAGCTCTTCGGACCTCCGGTTTTGGGACATCGACAGCGGCCGTGAACTGGGGAAACTCGAGTTGGAAGCCAGTATTTACCATATGCACTACAGCCCAAGTCGCCAGACCCTGTATTTGACTCGCCGTCACCAACCAATGCTAATGCTCTCTGGCCAGCAAGACCGCTGAGCAACGACGATACAACAATGCCTGAATCCGCTGCCCCGTTCGCCCTGATCCTATAATGCGGCAATTCAATCGGGCAATCCATCAGGGCTTTGTAGATTCACAACATATGACTAGCCAGATCTTCGTGGAAAAACTTCTGGAGGCAGCCGGCTGCGACCCCCAGACAACTGAGACCACCATCGGCGTTTTCCAATCCTTCCGACCGGATGGATTGCCGGACAGTTTGCCCTGGCAATCCACGACGGGAGGCGACATTTTCCAGAATCGTGTTCAGCGTGTTTTCGAAGCGGTGCGGACATCGCGCCGAGCCGACGCGCTCCAGGATGCCTACTTTGTCGTCCGCAATCCGCCTATGCTGACTTCCGAACAAGCCCACGCACTCGCTCAGCAACTGCTCGCTCAGCTGGCCATGACTTGCAGACTTATGGGCTCGGAAACAGGCATACGTCTTCTGGAGAAACAGCCCAGCATTCGTGTGCTGGAAGGTGTGGCGCCCAAGCATCCCAGAAAGCTGGAAGAAAAGAGTCAGCTGCTATTGTTGTTTCAAAGAGACTTGCCTGCCGCTATTGACGCTCTCTTCTGTCAGGATTCGCTGGGAGCTCAGTTGTCGGAAGCTCTGTATTTCGTGGCCTGCGATTCGCTGCTTCGCGACTACTTGCGTTGGCCATTGCTGTCTCAAGAATCTGTATCTCAAGAATCGTTGGCTCAACTGGCTGAGCAAGACCCGCTTGTCGACTACTTCGAGCTCTGGCGACATGGAGTGAAATATCGCATTTTCAGTGATCAGCAAATCGACATTTACCTACCTCGACGAGCCAGCGGTACTCTGTTGGACGCCGGCCAATTTGCCATGGACAAGCAGCGAGATATCTAGCCATTTCTCACCGACGCATCATGGGTCCGCGTACTTCCGAGCTCAGCTTCTCACGCTTTTAGTGCTACATGACAGATCTGGAATGTCACTTTTTCTGACGAGCGGAGTTAGTCTTGCAAGGAGAAATTGACTTGAGCCTTCAGTCCGCCTTCGATCTGGAACTCTCGACCGTCGATGCAACTCTGTTGCAACGTCTCCGACAATTGGTGATTCAGCAATTGAAAGCTGCCACCCAATCCCATCGTCACCCATGGCACGTCGCCGTGGTAGCCACTTGCCAAGGCGCCGAGCCCCGGGTACGAAACGTGGTGTTGCGATCCGTTGGCGATCCGCCGCTGATGCTCCGCTTCCATACCGATCTTAGATCCCAAAAAACCGAGCAAATTGCAGAGAACCCCAATCTGGAATGGCTGTTCTATGAACACAAGACACGAATTCAGATTCGCTTGCGATCACAAGCACGGATTGTGACGCAAGGCAGCCAGTGGCAAGCCGCTTGGGAAGCAACCAGTTTACCCAGTCGCCGATGCTACCTGGGCCCATGGGCACCAGGTACCGCATGCGAGGAACCCAACGTAAACCTCCCATCCGGCATGGAGCATCGCAATCCATCCCAGGAAGAGTCGCATGCCGGCATGCAGAATTTTGCCATCGTCAATTGTCAAATCGATCGCATGGAATGGCTTTACTTAAGACACGACGGACACCTGCGTTGTGCCTTTGAGCGTGACACGCAAGACCTCTGGAACGCGTCCTGGTTAGCTCCCTAGTTGTCCTGGGTGAAGTCACAACGCACGGAAGCTGGGGCCGCTCGCTGCGAATAAGGTCACATCCATCACGAATACCAGAGTCCAGGCAATGGTGCGAATCCAATTCGTGCTGATCAGCCGCAAGACCACGCCTCGATCAAAGCCGTTTTTTTGCATGCGATCGTGACATGGAATGCTCCAGACAATTGTTGCCAACCAGGCGATGGCAATCATTACCATGTTGAACACGGTGTCCCAGTGACGTTCCAGAAACAAGTCCAAGCAATAGCAACCGGCCTGTCCCAGCATTAGAGGCGCAACAAAAATTGTGATCAGCCCTGTGTATCGATAGTGCCAGGACTTGAACTCCGAGCTATCAACATGCAGAAACGATGGGTAGATGATCAGCTGCACGATCCAAATCAGCAGCAGCATGCCAAAGTCCAATAGAAATCGACAGAAATTGAGCAGTTCGTCGGCCTGCATGGCTTGACCATTCTCGAGAAGAAAAGCGGACGTCGTACTCTGCCTCAACGGCAAGCCCCCCCCTTGCAGCAATCCGAATCCCTCCAAAGAGATTGCAAAGCACGGATAGTCGGGCCATACTGGAGCCCGTCAATCCGGGTGTGCGTTCGTCGGGAGGGGAAACTTGGCTAACGTCGTTGAAACAGACTGTAGTACGGAATGCGGATCGGTAACGACTTTTCTCAATCAAGCCAGAAATGGTGAATCGTACGCGCAACACCAGCTTTGGAATCGGTATTTACAGCGCCTGCTCGTGATGGCGGGCAGAAGACTGGAGAAGTCGGTGGCCACCGTTGTGTCTGCTGACGATATCGCCTCCATCGTGTTTCACGAATTCCTGAAAGGATTGGATGAAGGGCGGTTTCGCAGGCTGGAAAATCGCAAGGACCTGTGGCAGGTGCTAGTCATGCTGACCCAAAGAAGGTCTGCGGATAGCGCGCGGAAGGCCTTGTGCAAGAAGCGCTCCACGGAACGTACCGCACTGGCTGCCGGAGATGCTCCAACCATCGACGAGCAATTCGGACTGGTCAGCGACCAACCCACACCCGAACAAGTCGTGTTGCTGGAAGAGGAATTTGACCGTCGAATCCGGAGCCTCGATGACAAGAAGCTGCAAACCATTGCTCTGGCCAAAATGAGCGGGTTCTCGAATGAAGAGATATCCCAACAACTGGACTGTTCCGTCCGTTCTATCGAGCGGAAACTCTCCATCATCCGTCGAAGGTGGACCGACTAGCCCCAATACCGTTCAATACGGGCCGCTGCCTGTTTTCTTGGTAGAGCGTTTTCCGTGAGAAATTCGTACGGCGGCAACCGAGGCTAACGCCTCAACCGCCCCTCTGCGGGCCCCGACCCGCTTCGCGTGTGCCCGGGCCCGACTCTCCCGCAAGCGGGCTCGTTGTACCACACAAGTTCGGCTGGGAAAGAATACATTGCATGCTGGCGTCTGCGAGTCATTCCATAGACAGCTTGTCAGCAGGCTAGTTGATGGAACAGGAGAAAACCGAGAAAACAGAGCCGTTTGCTTACTCTGTTTCCTCGGTTCTCTTATGTTCCAAACGATTGAGGCGACGCACCAGCACCGTTTGCCCGCCGCAATCCTATGCAGGGGAAAACAAAAGTCCAGTCGATGCACTCTTGATCACGCGTCTCAACTGACTGCAAAACAAAAACTTGTGTGGTACAACGAGCGCAAGCGGGAGAGTGACTTGGATTTAGCGCAACTTCAAAACTGGCGCTTCGTGCTCGTAAATCCAATGAGAAAATCATGGCGTCCAGGTTCTGGCTATGCGAAAGCCGGTCATCGGATCGGGTGAATGGTTAAATTCTCCACGGTCAATCGCGACCCTCACATGAGGCTGGGTATTCCAAGCGGATCCGCCTCGTACAGCCATTTTCGTGGAGCTTGAAACCTGATGAGCATATTCAATGTCATCGCCAGCAGCAGTCACTCCGTAGGTGAAACAGCGTGGCTGCAATGCCCATTCCTCGACATTACCCAGCATATCGAACAAGCCAAAATCGTTCGGCTTCAAACTACCGATGGGCTGGGAAACTCCCTGCGAATTCTCGGAATACCAGATGTATTTTTGCAGGAATTCCGGCGACTCGCCGAAATAACGCGACGCATCCACTCCGCCGCGAGCCGCGTATTCCCATTCGACAGATGTCGGCAAGCGATAGGCCTGCTGCGACAAGAAATCATCGCACAATTTCACTGCATTCGCATCCAAAGTCGGAATTCTCGTCAGCCATTCCGATTCCGGTATACCCTCAACTTCGTTCAGCCACTCGCAGTACAACATGGCCATTCGCCATGCAACGGCTCCGGCAGCACAATTTCGGTCCCAATCCGCCTCCCAAGGATTCTCCAGCGATATTCGATAGTGATTCCTACATCGATCTAGCTGATCTGCCGTTACTTCATGCATCGAAATTGCGAAGCTTCGACGAATTCTTCGACGCACCCTACTCTGAAACATCAAGTTGGTAACTTGCCGCCCCGGGGTAAGTCCACCACTAAAATACTCAACCGGACCATCAAAAACGACAAATGTGTGTTCGTTGGATCTACTTCGATACCATCGGCGTCCATCCTCCACTTTGCCAGTTGCCAGCCGCTGATTGATCTTTCGCAATCCTTGCTCTCTTCCCCATCTTTTGAGCGTCCATTCACATGCTGCATGAATGCCAGGATCGGGATCGAATTCGTACCATCTCAACAATCTATCCTGGATCAAGCCGTTCACCTGGACTGCATCATACTCACCCAGGGCCAAAATCAACGAGCGGCGTTTGAACACGTCGAGTTCGGATCCAAGTCGCTCGATCAGCGGTTCAGGTTGACATGCGGTCGCATTTAATAGATGCAGCATGCGCGTCCTCAGACTCGCATCTACCGTACCACCTACCAACTGCCACACGTAATCGACTGCCCCGAGTTGGAAGAGCAATGCCGCAGCATTGGAGCGGCGTCTCGCATCAAGGACTGCCAGTTCAGCCATGGGCCGCGGCCGATGCCAAACGGAAGCCATTCTTCCCGATTCCAATTCGTGACCCGGATGCACCGCATAGCACAACGCGACCGGCTGGAATCCCTGCTCGATCAAGCTCTGGCTTTGGCTTAGATGCTCCGCAGCGGTCAGGTTACTGAGCTCGCGACTCTCGAACTTGTGATCCACGGAGCGTACTGCCGACCACACAAACTGCTTGGGCGCTGCCCCGGCCAAGCGTTGGTAATCCTCGAGCTCGCGTAGCCCATCGAAATAGATGCAACGTTCGACGTACAGCCAATCCGTCATCCCCAAGGTCACACACTCGCCCAGCATCTCCATCGCCCGTTCCCGATAGCTGGCAGCCTTCGAAATGTTCCCCTTAGACTCGGCGATTTGGCAGCACGCAGCATAACCCTTCGAGGCGTACCAAGCGAATTCCATCCGTTCGGGCTGCTGTGCTTGGAGGCTAGACAAGGCGTTGAGAGAGGCCTCTTCCTCACCAAAATACGCAAGAACCATAGCTCTTGTCACCAATCTTTGTTCCGGGAACAGATTGAGCCGTTCAAATGTAGCCAGGTCGGCCAAGGCTGCATCACGACGCCCACTGGCTGCTCGGATCAGACTCCGCAATCGGTAAGCATCGTCCAGTTGCGGCTTTTGTATAACCAAACCGTTGCAGTGCCGAAGCGCCTCATCCAACTCACCGAGATGAAACTGCGCCTCCGCAACCAGTGGCACGGAAAGAGCCACGTTGCTCCAGTCACTCAAGTTCCAATCTTTGGTCAAATCGTCCACGACCTTGCGGTTGCGTTCCAATGCAGTTCCCGACCCATCCCGGGCGTAGGGCATCAATGAAATATCGATTGGGATGCGATCCAGATCCGCAATTTGCTGGTACTCCGTAAGACTCAGATCTCTAACCGAGATGGATGAACCCTTTGATTTTGCCACGATCCCGCAGTACTTGATGCTTCCATCCAGCGACAGGTAGCTTTGCAATGCAGGGAGTTCTCGGCGCCCTCTCCCAGCCAGCTTCGATTCTTTAGCCCATTGCTCGGCCTGGCTGACACCTACATAGATCCCGATATCCTTCCAATCCGATTCGTTCTCACCCCAGACCAAAACAAAGCGTTCTTGCAATGGCCCGAGTTCATCGTCTTCCTGCGAAAGATTTGGTGACTTCGCCCCGACGTATCCCGCCACATCTATGGGCACAAGTCCCGTGTCCTGCAGATCCGCAGTCTTGGCTTCGACTCCGCTCTTGCTCAGGCCGATGTCCAAGTGGCTGTCGCGTCCGTCGCGACGCCAAATTGCGGAGCAATACAGCTGGTCTTGAGCGGAGAACGGTCGTACTCGAAGCGGGCGATACCCGCTGGACTTGAGCTGCTCCGCGATTTCCGGCAACTCTTCCATCGGCAGAGCCTGACAAAAAGCCATCTGCGGATTGATTCGCCCCTGAGCCGCAACCAGCCTCAATTCAATATCTGGAGAAAGCGTCAGCGGATCTGGGGGTAGAGCGATGTGCGCCGCAGTTGACTCTTCGCGCTCAACAACAGCTACGAGCCGCTGCATGGGAAAGTTGGGCGTGGAACGCACAACCGGCAGCAAGATCTGGAATTGCTCTGGTGAGGCATCCAACATGAGCTCGCACAAGAGTTGTGGCTCTTCCGAACAATACGCCGCCAGAACTTCGGCCGCGCGAGTTCCCCGCGACTGCGAGGAATCTCCTGCATCCTCGACAAAAGCCTCCTTCAAAGGCTCCAGCAGTAGTTCTTTTACTGGCAGATGATATTCAATCCAAAACCGCGCATCCAACTCGAAGTTGTCCAGCATCATGTCGACGATATCGGGCGCCATCGCATTCCAATGGCTGCCGTGATCCGTATCAAAACTAGCCAGCAGGCTCGTGATCTTAAGGCCATCCGCATTGCCCTGTGCCAGTTGACTTTCCGCTTCTGACCAGAGCTCGCCGCATATTTCGGGAGCGTAGGGCTCGAACAGAGCCTGCAACGACGTCAGCTCCTGTGGTTTCACGAGGGGAATGCACTGAATCGCCAGATCTGCAGACACTTCCCTGTTCCACAGGGTAACCAATTTCGCTTTCAGCTTGATGAGTGAATCCGCGTCTCCACGCTCCAAACTTTCGACTAGAGCCGGCAGGGCCCAGCGTTGCTTCTCATGGATCTGATTCGACAATTCCGGGAGGCCAGCAAAACCGGACGGGCCAACCCGTTCGACCAGCGTTGCGGCGAATTGACGCTCGCGATATTCGCGAATAATCCAGATAGTACTGGTTAGGAGCAAGGCGATCAGCGTCAAACACGACAGGTGGTAGTTCCGTGCTGACCGCATGAAATTCTGCTGCGATTGGTTCCAGCTGGCCTTGGATGTCAAACAAACCATCTCAAGCCATTCACCAAGATTTGGAAGATAGCGACGTTCGGATCGCACTTGCCAAAGTTCGGCTAGCTCTTCCAGCTTGGATTGCACTCTACCCCGCCGCGTCTCCCGCTTCTCCCGCAAGAGCAACGTCCGCAGAGACGGGACCAGGTAATCGTGTGTCAGTTGATAAAACTCGGGTTTCCTTTTCTCGACCGTCCGTTCGGCCGCCTCGCTCCGCTCCGCTCCTCCAGGCAGCTTGTCCACCGCATCGGGAATATCGACTGGCGTAATGAGACGTAATTCCTCAACCAGTATTCGTAATACCGTGGCCCAGTGCTGTGGATTCTTGAGTCCGGTCGCTCGGTACAGCTCATCACTCGATTTCGCATGGCCCCGAATCCTGCAACTGGCCGGAGGTACCAGCACGGACAAGGCGGCTCGTATCTCGGAGGAATAAACGCGACACTGCGGCATGGCTGCATCGGAATTGATGACCTCATGCAGGTAGGCCACACCGATGCCTTCAATGCCTCCCAGCTGTTCCAGACTGTCCGGTGTCCATCGCCGGGCCTTGAACATCTCGGCCAACCATGCCAATTGAAGTTTGTTGACATAGCCATCTTGAGCCAGCAGATCCACGGCTGCATCGAGAAATTTCTCATTCTCAGGACTCAAGGAACTATCCAGCGAGCCGTAGCCTTGCCCCAGCAGCTGAAGCACTCTCCGCGCCTGATCCTTCGACAGCGGAGCCACCAGCGCGTAATTCGTACCCTCGCGCAAGAGCACTCCAAGCTCCTGAAAAAAAGCATGGGCGCTAGCAAAAAAGTCGTCTCGTACGACCAACAGACACTGCAAGTTATCGCCGTCACAATGAGCTAATGCGTCGACCAAAGGATCTTGCTTCAACGTGTGTCGTATGTGCAGCCATTGCTCAAATTGGTCCACCACTACAACCAACTTGGGAGCAACGGATCTTTCGGCCAGTCTGCCGCATGCTTCGCTCAGCGAAGTCACATCCTTCAGTTCTGACGCTTCCACTTGCATCAGGGAAAGAAGTTTTCGTGGCAGGTCGCTACCGGAAGCCTTGAGATAGATAACGCGACATTTTTCGTTGTCCAATCGTGGCAGGATTCCCGCACGCAGCAAGGAAGATTTCCCGCTGCCCGAAGAACCGTAGATGAGTCCCACTGGAAAGCTGTCTGTTCCATTCCGAGATTCCAGCCTACGAATCCAGAACTGAATCGCTTCGGGAACTCCGTTGGCGGCCAGTGGCCCTGGTAGCAGACGCAGGTAAGACTCGGCATCCGTCTCAGTGAACTCCAGCAATCCGCGTGGAACGATCCTTTTCTGACCGCAGCTTTCCTGGGAAGGCTCTCTTTCCTCAGCTAGTTTCTCTACGCGGACTTCAGCATCGCGCAGCCATTCTTCCAACGCCAGTCGCAATAGTCCAGCATCCGCGAAACGCTCTTCCGGATTCTTTGCAAGACATCGTTCACAAATGTCCGCGAGACCGGATGGTATGCTGGGATCCAACACATCCAATCTTTCCGCCGCTGCGTAGCAAATCCGTTGGAACAATTCACTTCTGCGCTTGGCACGGAAGGGGAGCTTACCGCAAAGCAATTGGTAGAGCATGACTCCCATGGACCAGATGTCTGCTCGCTGGTCCACGACCGAGCCATCCAGCAATTGTTCCGGCGCCATCATATTGGGCGTACCCGACACCTGACCTTCGTCGCGTTCGGGCGGAACATCACGTCGGCTCAGTCCGAAATCCGTTACGTGGGGATCCCCATTGTCGTCCATTAGGATATTGCCCAGCTTCAAATCACAGTGCGTGACACCATGCTGGTGTGCATAGCGCAATGCATCGGCAATCTTGATAAAGATGCGCACGATCTGTACCGGACTAAGGGTCAGTCGTTTAGCCCAAGACGCCAGACTTTCACCGCGAACATACTGGTAAACAATGTAGGGTCGCCCGTTCTCTACCTGCACGTCATAAACGGTCACCAGCGAAGGGTGTTGTAGCTGGGCTGCGGCCCTGGCTTCACGCACAAAGGCATCCATGTGGTCGCTGCCAGCCAGAAGCATAGCCCTCGGCACCTTGATGGCTACCTGTCGCTCCAATTGCGGATCGACTGCCAGGTAGACAGAACCAAAGCCGCCACTCCCCAACCGACGAACAACATCAAAACGCCCAATTCTCTTGGGCACTAGATTCCCCAGCTCAGGAACGGTAACGTCGTTGAGGTGCAAGGCTTCGCGAACCGCGCATTGCACTTCGGATAAATCATCTGGAAAGCGAGCCAGGTATTCTTCCGCGTCAAATCGCTCGCCGCGTTTACGTCTCAACTCCCATTCCAACGGTATCAGCTCTCGCAGTAGGACTTGCCGAGGAAGCCCATTACATTCTTCCAGCACGTCTTCCACGCGAACGGGCTTGCCGGCTCGCACTGCGTTTTCGAATTCATCTGCAACGCGATCAATTTGCTCGATGATATCCATCGACAGATTATCGCTGGATAGACTCACGGCGACACTCCCATCTAGCGATCGCTCTCTGAAACCCGGCCAAACCCACCTATCGCGCTCGGCCGATTGGTTCGCGGCAAATTCGAACAGACAAAATCATGGCATCGCTAAACTTCACTGAAGCTCTCAATCCATCCGGTGCGGAAAGGCTGTCTGCGACGGTCTGGCTTACCCACACTCTCGATGCCGATCGTGTCGCCGCTTCATGATACCCCAAATTCACCGACGTTGATTGCCAAGACTGCCAATGGTCATGCTGAATCACCATCACACGTACCCCCGACACCGCTACTTCCTTGCACTCAGCGGCCCACCATTTACTCGCCAATTTGAGCTTTCAACCGACAGTGGGCGGCCGGCTGCGAGCGTTCAACTTTGCGGGCCCCGCTCAGGCTATGGCTGCGAACTCAACGAAGCTAGAATGGGCTTCGACTTCAGAATTCATGGCTGATAGCGATATGGACCTTTCCGTTCTGGCCCCCTGCCTCAAGGATGTACCATGCTTTGCCAGACTTGTAAGCAAGACTTCGCAGTCGGTGATCGCCGACGTGGCGAAGAGTACTTCTCTTCCGATCGCATAGAGATTGATGAAATTGGGACCTTGGGAGCCCAGGCCACCGCCGTAGGTTCTCAGGACTACGACATCTATCTTGATTTCTCCGAGCTGAGGCGTGGCCGACTAGGCGTGTTTTGCGATTGCCCGCGCTTCGAGGGAGGAGAAAACTGCAAACATCTCTGGGCTGCATTGCGGAAGATCGATTCTGAATACGATTTGGCCACGCCGGTCCGTTCTAGCGTGCGACTGTTTCCTTGTAGAACCTACGCTTGGCAATTGGGACGCCCATTGCAGACCTCTGCCACCCCTAGAAGGTCGCTCATCACTCGGCCCGCTCAAAATACGGCTGAATGGAAGCAGCAACTGAGTTCACTGTTGAATTCCAGCGAGGCGACCAAGCGGCGGGCTGCGAAATCGCCAATAAACTTGCTCCGGCCGACTCAGATCTGGTTCGCGGTTGCTCTGTCCGATACTGTCGACAGTGATCGCTTTTCCCTTCATTTGTACGCTTCCGAACGCAACGCCGACGGAAAGTGGACCAGCCCGCCAAAAAAGTTATCGGTTGCCCAAGCGCAGCTCCTCGGAAGCATGGATGCTACCGATCGTAACCTACTATCAAGGCTGAAAATCGTCCGCTACACGGGCAGCAGTTTCTACCGCTTGGACGATGTGGAATACAACGCCCATCTGCCTGAAACAAGTCTCGAGGAAGCCCTGCAACAGCTTTGCGAATCCCAAAAATTCGTGCTGTCAATGACGGACGAACCCGCCCTGAATGCTTATCAAGCATTGGAGTTTGACGGTCCCGAACCTTGGCGTTTGAGACTGCTTGTTGAACCTGAAAACTCGGACCTCGCCGCAGTCACTCCCCAGCTAATCCGTCCATCCCCAACCGGCCTAGAAGTGCGTGATTTGCGAGAGATGATCGCAGTCTGCGAAAGCGGGGCGGTAATATTCGATCGCCGCGTGGGCAGAATGTATGCCAGCGACGTTAAGCTCACGCGCGGCTGTCAGCGGATCGAAAACTTAAGAATCCCAACAGCTGAAATAGGTGCATTCCTGGCGGAGCTATCTCAGCTGGAACAACTGCCACAAATCGCTCTGCATGAATCGTTGAGCGTGAGGCGTCAACTGGGCACTCCCAAGGGAAAGCTGATCCTCGCCCGGCCGGAGCCTGGCAGCAATTATCTCGAGGCAGAAGTCCGCATGTGCTATGGCTCCGTGGAAGTCACCTACCACGACGCCCAAGCTACCGTGTGGGATGCGTCACAAAACCTACTGGTTGACCGTGACCATGCCGCGGAAGCAAATCTGTGGGAAGACTTGACCAGCTTCAGATTCAAGGAATACCAGCATTTTCTGCATCTTGCGAGTTTGCAAATCCACAAGAAGTGGTTTGTGGAGCTGGTACAGCAACTGCTGCAGAAGAATTGGGAAATCGTTGCGGATGACAGGCGTGTCCGTAATTCGAACACGATCAACATTCAGGTCCGTTCCGGCCAAGACTGGTTTGACGTTACCGGAAGCGTCGACTTCGATGGGTTAAAAGTCGAACTACCAACTCTGTTGAAGGCCCTGGATCGCGGTGAAGATCGCGTGGTTCTCGATGACGGCAGCCAAGGACTATTGCCGCAAGCCTGGCTGCGGCAGTTTGAAACCATGAAGGCCGTCGGTGACAAAACCGATGATGCGATTCGCTTCGGCAAGAACCAAGCACTGGTGCTGGACATGTTGCTAGCGGAAAGCGAACAGGTGCAGGTCGACCGCGGATACTCGAATTGGTGTAAGAAACTACTAAGCTCGGAAACCATTCGAGCGATCAAACAACCCAGGGGCTTTCGTGGTGAGCTGCGCAACTATCAACGCGAGGGTCTGGCCTGGCTGAAGTTCTTACAGAAATGCCAGTTGGGCGGATGCTTGGCAGATGACATGGGCCTGGGAAAGACGATTCAGGTCTTGGCACTTCTGGAACAGAGACGTGTACGCAAGATTAAAGATGGAGAAGCTCGCCATCCCAGCATAGCAGTCGTCCCCAAGAGCCTCGTTTTCAATTGGCTGGACGAAGCCCAGAAATTCTCTCCCAAGCTTAGGCTCCTCGATTTCACAGGCCCGCAACGCCATTCGCTTCAGAGCGAGTTCGCACACTGCGATCTGATTGTGACCACCTATGCTACCCTGCGTCGGGACATTGAGATTTTTAGCAAGCTGCAGTTTGACTACGCCATCCTGGATGAGGCAACCGCGGTAAAGAACCAAAACTCTCAAGCCTCCAAGGCCGTACGCCTGCTCAGAGCCGAACACCGTTTGGCCATGACCGGTACGCCGATCGAGAATCACATGGGCGATTTGTGGGCCTTGTTTGAATTCCTGAATCCGGGAATGCTCGGCCGCTCGACGGCTTCCATGCTGCAACCGGCAAAGGAGGATTCTGAAAAGCAACTGCATGCGCTTAGCAAGGCGCTCCGGCCTTTCACTCTGCGACGCACCAAAGAGCAGGTACTGACCGACCTGCCGCAAAAAACCGAGCAGACCTTGCACTGCGAGATGAACGCGAAACAAAAGAAACTCTACACGGAGTTGAAAGAACACTATCGCGTGAGCCTGAACGATAAGATCCGCACCTCAGGTATCAAACGCGCGAAAATCCATGTGCTGGAAGCCCTGCTGCGTCTGAGGCAAGCCGCCTGTGACCCACGTTTGATCGATCCCAAGCAGAAAGTTGGCGGCGCCAAGATCGAGCTCCTGATGCAACAGCTTGGCGAAGTCACGGAGGAAGGGCACAAAGCTCTGGTGTTTTCCCAGTTCACCAGTCTGCTGCATCTGGTGGAAAAAGAAATCAAAGCGCAAGGCTGGAGCTACCAATACCTGGACGGCAAAACCAGCAATCGCTCGCAACGGGTGCACCGCTTTCAGGAAGACGAGAATTGCCAGCTATTCCTAATCAGCCTGAAAGCCGGCGGCCACGGACTGAACTTGACGGCCGCCGATTATGTTTTCATTCTGGACCCCTGGTGGAATCCGGCCGTGGAGGCACAAGCCATTGATCGTGCCCACCGCCTGGGCCAGCAGAGACCCGTCACTGCGTATCGGCTGATCGCCAAGGGAACCGTCGAAGACAAGATTGTCGCCTTGCAACAATCCAAGCGGGAACTGGCTGACGCTATTATTCGGGCGGATGAGAGCCTGATTCGCAGCCTGTCTATGGAAGATCTCCAAGTGTTGTTCGAGTGAGAGACACTGCCTTACCCTCGAGGACCAAGAGCAGTCCTTACTCATTCGTATGCACAAAACAGGCGGTAGTTTTACACCAGCCTGAGATCCGCTAATTCTCGAAATCTAATGAAGCATTCGCAGGAGCATCTAAATGTCTACAAGTGTTATCTCCAGTATTCAACCGCAAGAACTGGCCCGCATCGCGAAAGAGCAAGGATCAGTGGAACTGATCGATGTTCGAACCCCAGGTGAGTTCCAGGCGGTGCACGTTCCCTTTGCTCGCAATGTGCCACTGGACGGCTTGGATCCACAGCAAATCCTGTCCGCACGCAATGGACACTCGGATCAGCCTCTGTACATCATTTGCCAGTCGAGCGTCCGAGGGGCCAAGGCCTGCCAGCAATTCCACCAAGCCGGTTTCGACAACGTAATCAACGTCGATGGTGGCACCAAGGCCTGGGCCGACCTGGGATTGCCAGTTACTCGCGGTAAGAAATCAATTTCCCTCGAGCGTCAGGTGCGGATTACAGCCGGCTTCTTGATTCTCTTGGGTGCCATCCTGGCCTGGTTCGTTCATCCGGCCTTTGTAGTACTGTCCGGCTTCTGTGGCGCCGGACTTCTGCACTCAGGCATTACCGATTCCTGCGCTATGGCTATGATGCTTGCCAAAATGCCCTGGAACAAAGCCTGATCGAAGTCAGCGAGGAATTCCTGCAGGCGTCCGCCTTTGGCTCAAAGCGGAACGCATTTTATCTAGTCGCCGATCCGCGAAGCGTCGGTTTCATCAACGGGCTATCGGCCCAAAGTCGCCGATTATTCGGTGATCAAAGCGCAGTGCGAAAAACGCGACGACCGGCGGAGCGGTCGGCGACTTTCAACCTACGTCATTTCTAGGAATGCGTCAGGGATAACTCTGCTTCTCGAGCAGCTGGCCTGCGGTGGTTCAACTTCCTTTTTCCTGCGTTTCGAACAGGTTGTTATAGACAAATCCCGCCAAGGCTGCGCCGACAATAGGGGCTACCCAGAAAAGCCATAATTGTGCCAATGCCCAACCGCCCACAAAAATGGCCGGCCCGGTGCTGCGTGCTGGATTCACCGAGAGGTTGGTTATCGGGATTCCTATGAGATGAATCAGTGTCAGCCCGAGGCCGATTGCCAGTGGGGCGAACCCAGCCGGTGCCCGCTTATCAGTGGCCCCCATGATGATCATCAAAAAGAAAAAGGTCAGCACGACTTCGCCCACTAATCCGGCGACCAGCGAGTACTTCCCCGGAGAGTGTTCGCCGTAACCGTTCGCCGCAAATCCGTCCTGCAGCGAAAATCCCTCTGCACCACTGGCAATCACATACAGGCAACCTGCCGCGGCAATAGCGCCTAAGACCTGAGCCACGATGTAGGGCACCAGCTCTGCAGCCGAGAACCGTTTCCCCAACAGTAGGCCGACGGATACCGCAGGATTCAAATGGCATCCGGAGATGTGACCGATTGCGTATGCCATTGTTAAAACGGTCAAACCAAAAGCTAACGAGACACCCAGCCAGCCAATCCCAACGTCCGCTACACCTGCCGCCAAAACGGCACTACCACAGCCTCCGAAAGTTAACCAAAAGGTCCCCAAGAACTCCGCAAGACACTTATGCTTGAGCGCCATCTCGAACTCTGCTTTCCCTAAAAGCGTTTAGACACTTTAATTCAACACTGCCACCCTGGCGTGCCGCGGGAATATAACACGCCGGTCATAGTGTGACGACTACCATTCGCCGCTTCCCAATGCGTTTCCATTTGGATAAGAACCGGGCTGAACGCCGTCCCAAACCAAAGCCCAAGAATGGCAAGCACGTCTTAGGTGGATGAAAGCTGGCTTTGCCCCTTCTGTGGCGATTCTGTCCGCAGCCGTCGGTTGCAATGGCTGTCGCATTAGTCCATGCGAACTGCAACCTTGCCCCAATCCTCGTCACCAGGCTTTGCTCGCAAATGAATTATTCCAGGATGGGTCAGCAGGGACGGTGCAAATGACCATTCGATCGGCCCGAGTGCGTACTCGGGCCCCAAAATTTCAAATTCAGAAAAGAACGTATTCACGTAGCGATTCCAGTAACTCTCGTCGTACCAGCGGGCAATTCTTCCTCCGCATCCCTTGGCACCATTCGTCAGGTCATGTTCAATCCAGCTGCGAATCGTTTGATTGGCTTCCAAATAGCGCTCGGTTTCTCCACCTTGGAATGAAGCTTGAAAATACCCGCCGGCCCCTGCGGCATCGACATAGGCTTTCGAAGCCGGGTTGGGTTCAAAGGGTGCGCGAGCGGTCAATTCGTCGGTGGGCCAGCACCAATGTCGGACGGCAATCAAGGGACGTAGCACCTCCGTCCCCAACGGACGCACGACATCTGAGTCGACATCAAGATAGTAGAAATAATCGTACGCACGCAGCATATCCGCCATTTGACAAATCCAGTGGTGGCGAAAAAGCGATGGCAGCGGCAGAGGTAGATGATCCACCCTATGAACGGCATGAACGCCAGGCCAAGAGTCGACGTCCGATACAAGGAGGATATCAGGTTTGCCAATAAAATTTTCACGGATTCGTGGAACCAAGGGCTTCAAGAAGTCGCGGAATTTTGCTCCAGTTGCCACCAATACCACTGCGATCTTCATTGCCTTGGAATTCC
>JANSWS010000112.1 GCA_024743355.1 bacterium | reverse complement strand
GTTGAAAAAACTGGCTACTTCAGGGCCCGCCGGCGGAAATTCGACCGATTTTGCGAAAATCGCTCTCCTGGATGTAACCGGGAGAAATTGCTTACGAATGTAGAGACAGAGGCCAGCGATCAGCCGCGTTAGACGGTTCCGAGCTTCCGCTGGCGATTCTCCGATCCACCTTTTTTTGAGCCAAAAATGGAAACTTGTAGTCAATGCGGCGGCTCTCTGGATAACAGCGGAAGCTGTTCACTCTGTCTGCTCGAACTGGGAATCTCCAGCGCGGGCAACGCTCAGCCCGATTCCGAATTGGGTCCCATGCTGATGCCTTCTGCCGAGGCTCTCAATCGACAATTGCCGCACCTGGAAATTACCCGCATGATAGGTCGCGGCGGCATGGGAGCTATCTATCACGCCCGCCAAAAGAATTTGGATCGAGACGTTGCTGTCAAAGTTATCGCACGCGAAGTGGCCCGCGATACGACGTTTGTCGAGCGCTTCGAAAGAGAGGCGAAAACCCTGGCACGCTTATCTCACCCTAATATCGTGACCGTCTATGACTTTGGCCATACCGAAGATGGTCAAGTGTACTTGGTTATGGAGTATGTCGACGGAATCAATTTGCGGGAAGCAATGACCTCCGGTAGCATCGGATCGGAAGAAGCCATCGACGTCATTCGTTCCATTTGCCAGGCTCTGCAATATGCGCACCGACGTGGCGTGGTGCATCGAGATATTAAGCCCGAGAACATTCTGCTCGGAGAGGACGGCACGCTTAAGGTTGCTGACTTCGGCATCGCTAAGATTATCGATGAATCCGTGCGGACTCCCACGCTTACAGCGACGCGTCAGGTGCTGGGCTCGCTCCACTACCTTGCTCCGGAGCATTTAGAAAGTCCCAATGAAGTTGACCATCGCGTAGACATCTACGCTCTGGGCGTCATCTCTTATGAGTTGCTTACAGGCCAACTGCCCCTAGGACGCTATGAACCACCAACCGTCATTCGTCCCGATCTGGATCCACGAATGGACGCCGTGGTCATGAAGATGCTCAGCCGCAAACCCCGCAACCGATACCAGCAGGCGTCGGATGTCTCTCAGGCATTCGAGTTGCCGGCCAATTGGGAGGATTCGAATCACCAAGCGGCCTTCTCCACTTCGAATAGCCAATACGATGGCGAGACCCGCATGCCTCGATCCGTCTCGGTTCCGTTCAGCTGCGATGCTTTTGGAGGATTCGCCGAGGCCGTGGGGGTCATTTACACCAAACAAGAGCCATCACGCTGCCTGGTGGTTGAGTATCGAATACGCGACGCAATCTCAGGGTCGGTCAAATCGCAGACCCACGTAGTTGAGATTCCATTGCAGCAGCTGACTCGGGCTGAGCTGGCTGCCGGCTTGTTCAGTTCCAAATTCATTCTGATGACGGAGAGAATCTCCGGGTTGGGAAATCTGCCCAACGCCGAAACCGGCCGCGTTCAACTACGAATTAAGCGCTCCGACCACGAATTGGCGGAAGCTGTGCTGGAGGCGATTGGCTTTGGAACTCAAGCTGGTCGAAAGTCCCGCTTGGCATCTGCTTCCGGCGAAGCGGTGAGTGGAGTCGGTCCGATGAATGCTGTCGATGTGGTCAGCCGACAGACTGGTGATCGCGAATCGAGCTGGCTCATTTTCGCATTGATGCTGTTGCTATGCGCCCTCTTCAATGCGGGGATTCTGTTCATCGTGGAGTTCATCTTCGTACGCGAGCTCAACGACATTGCCTTAATCGCAGCCAGCGTCAGTTGTGCCGTACTTTTTGCGCCGATTGCTGCGCTGCAATTGTGGACGGGGCTCGTTTGCTTGTGGAACCGTCCGCGCAATCTTGGTCTGGCTGCCTCGGTGGCTTCCATGCTGCCTTTGGCACCTGCCTGGCCGTTCAGTTTTCCTCTCGGTCTGTGGGCTTTCCTATGGATGCGGCATGAACCGGGACAAGCCGGGGCATATGCAGCCAACCCACCCGCGCGAACCGGCTGGGGAACCACAACGATGCTGTTTGTTCGTGAATCCAGATGGGGCAAATTAGTGGCTCTCGGAAATATACTGGCCTTCCTCGCAGTAGTCGCAGGCTTGTTCATCTACCGACTGGGACTTTACCCGGTGACCATGCAATACCGAATTGTCGACAGCCAGATTGACGCGTCCCAAGTCACCGCTGCGGTACAGCAAAGACTGGCCACTCTCGAAGATGTTGAAATCACCCAACAAGCGGATGCTCAGTCCAACATGATTCAGATATCGCTGATGCAGCGACAGAGGGACTTGGCTGCCGCACTCTTGGCGATCGAGCAAAACATCCAACTTGCATGGTTAGTAGAACCTTCCGCCTTGGCCGAACCCATCGAGCGGGGAAACGTCGGCGAAGGAGTCACCTCAGAATGGACCTTCGATGTTGCCAAAGGTCTCGCCTTGCCGGAAGCATACCTGCAGCCTTCCTCGCTCGGTGGCTTGTCTCGAGCAGACTCTCAGCCCTTGCTGCTGCAGCCAGATGCGTTTTCTAAGATCGTGTCGTCAAAGCTTTCGCCGTTAGGGACCTCGCTGACCATTGAGTTGACCCAACAGGGCAAGTCGGCCCTGCTCGATTCCATCGATCCGCCCGCGGATGGCAAGTCGCCACCCGACATGCTCGGTTTAGTTGTGGATGGAGTCTTGATTGGTTTCGCAGCCCAATCGCAAATCTCCGGACGCACGATCGAGTTTGAGATTGCCAACCACGGCGAAGTCACTGCAGAATCCATCATGGCGGCCGCCCGCGGACCGGCCATTCCGAGTGCACTGGAGTATATGCGAAAGTAGACGGGGCTTCGTCCCAAAACCGAAGTGTGGCACAACTGTGCGAGCTGTGAAAGAAAATACGGTTCGGAGAACCCTGCCACTCTGTTTGGGACAAAGCCTAGGACGATCGACGACGATAAGCCACCACGGCACACATCAAAGTGCACAGCGTCAGGCACCCGGGCTCGGGAACTGCATAGGTGATTCGCAGACTTCCACTGGAAACCCGCGCGTCCGGAGTAGCATCCGCATCTGGAAACGTCTCGTAAACTTGGACCCGCAGCATACCGTCCGCTCCCAACACAAATGGCCCCCCCGGATCGAAGGGACTGGGATCGGTAGTGGTAAAGCTGCCGCTGCCCGTAAAGGCGCCTGGCGAATCCTCGCCCGCCGCCGGCCGGTTGTCCCAGAAAAGCGTCGAGTCGCTCCTCTCCGTCGACAATACAAATTCACTACGATTGCTCAGACCGAAGGACTCGAAACTTACCGTGTAATCAATCGAGAGAATCTGGGCGTTGGCCGCAAGGTTGAACATCATGCTCGTGTTACCTGAGCCACCGTTGAAATTGTCAGCCTCCCAACCACTGATGTCGACATCCAGAACTAAGGCAGCCTCACAATGAGATGCAGATAGGGCAAAAGCCAAAACAACCACAGAAAGCACCGAGGTGCGGAGTCTTGAATTGCTACCGATTCGACTGCCAAGCATGGTAGACCTCGAGGAATGCGCAAAGATGAGAAGCTTGGGAAGAAGCTTAGATTGTATTCCAACCTACAGATAGCGTAGCTGAAAAGCCTTGTGGATCAATGAAATCTGGGCTGCTTTGCGTTTTTTGCCATTCTCGGCACGCACGGCATTTACTTTTGCCTCGCCGGCTCCGGTGCATAGAATTCCAACGTGGCACAGCTCCCAGGGTTATTCTGGGGGATAGCGGTTTACCGGAAAGTGGAATGGCGACATGAGACGGACCGGCCGCTTGAACTGCTGATGGCAACCCCTCCTAGCGTTTCCCCAACGCGGCCATCGGCGGTGAAAAACAGACACGCGGCAATCCCTAAGCCGACCTCCTTACGGAACGATCTGTGAGTTGTGTGCACCTAAAGTTCCGCGGATCGCAAGTCCAAACACGCACTGAATGTGGAGAAATGTGGGGCAGGCCCCGCCCAAAAGCCCCGAATCCCATATTCGGCAGCAACGGCTTTCCCGACCGCGGAAAGAGTTCATCCTCCCAAGAGTCGAATGGAGACATCCGAATTCCGCGTGAAATAAGCTAGATTTCAGATACGGATTGTCCCAAGCACCCCCCACCCGAACGGACCATGATTGCACATATTTCCGAGCAACTAGACAGCCAATTCGCCGACTATGATGACTCGCTATTGGGTCGCCAAAAAGGCGGTGAGCCAACGGCTGCCGACGAACCACTAAGAGTCTACCTTTGTCAAATTGGTAGTATACCTTTGCTTTCGAGACAGCGTGAGCTCGAGTTAGCACGCAAGATCGAGCTGTATCGCGAGAGATTTCGCGGACTCTTGCTCGATTGTGACTGGGTTCTGCGGCAAGCGGTCGAGCTACTGACGCAAGTTGAGAACGGTGAAGCTCAATTTGATCGCACGGTCCAAGTAGCTGTCAGCAGCCAACTCGAAAAACACCAGATTCTGGGACGACTCCCCCATAATCTGCGAACCCTAAAAAACCTGCTGCGACTTAACGCTGAAGACTACCAGGCCGCCGTAAGCACCAATTCCGTACATGAGCGGCGAACGCTGTGGAGGCGACTGCTAGCGCGTCGGCGTCGGGCCGTGCGTCTTGTTGAGGAATTGGGGCTCAGGATCGAGCATCTAGAACCCTGGTTCGAAAAGCTGGTAGCGGTCGAAGAACATTTGCAGCAATGGATTCAGCGACTGGACCAGTGCGAAGAGTTCTTGGCTCAACCACGTTCCGGAAGATGGCAGCGGCGTGAAGCCCAGCTCTACATCGCAGAGCGTGATCGAATCAGCAACGAAATTGCTGAAATACTGACGATGTTGCAGGTGACACCTGCAGGCCTGACGCGACGCGTCCGTCAATTGCAGAACTACATGGCTGACTATCGAGATGCCAAACAAGCGCTTTGCGAAGGTAACCTACGCTTAGTGGTATCGGTGGCCAAAAAGTACCGTAACCGTGGAGTGCATTTGCTGGACTTGATTCAGGAGGGCAACTCCGGCCTGATACGTGCCGCTGAAAAGTTTGAGCATCGAAGAGGTTTTAAGTTCAGCACCTATGCCACATGGTGGATTCGACAAGCGATCACCCGTGCCGTCGCAGATCACAGTCGTACGATTCGTGTGCCCGTACACATGAGTCAGGAAATCAATCGCGTACAGCGGATCCATGCAAGTCTTTTTCACGAGCTCGGCAAACAGCCCACGCTGGAAGAGACCGCCTTGGCCGCCAACACCAGCGTGCAGCAGGCTCAAGCGATTCTCGGCATGAATCGACCAACCAGCAGTCTCAATGATGGCGTCGGACGCGAGGAGGAATTTGAGCTGGGAGATCTGATTCCCAACAGCCAGGAAGCCGATCTAGAGCATGAAGTCGACTACCGAACACTCAATGATCGTTTACAACATATGCTGAGGCAGAAGCTCAGTTGGAGAGAGCGCGAGATCATCAATCTGAGATACGGCATTGGAGACGGTTGCTGCTACACCTTGGAGCAAGTCGCCCACATTTTTCAGGTAACGCGAGAGCGTATCCGTCAAATCGAAAAGCGCGCCATGCAGCGTTTGCAGGACTCGCAGTGCTTGGAAGAATTGGTAGGATTTGTGGATTGATTCCACAAACAACCTGGCCGAAGAAGCTGAGACGCGTTGGCGTTGGCCGCGATCTCTTTGTCTTAGGAAAGGTTGCCAATCCTTAGTTGGATAGCGTCACTTTCGATAAATCTCGTGGCAAATCTCTGGTTGACAGGGATAACGCGTTTTCCGGCGTAGCGATGCCTAAGCCCTTCGGCATTTGGGCTAACGCCCAATGGCACTTACTTTGACACAGGAAGCGTGGGCCAATGTCAGCGGTGCGGCGAGAGCCGCCCGGCACGTCACAGCGAATCTGTGGCTGCGGCCGTACGGCTTGCGCCGTTACGCTACCAAAGCAAATGCCATTCAAACGCACTTTCGGCTAATCGAGAGGGACGCTGTCCAATGAGGCTCAGAGAGCTTTCCTTTCTTTCAAGCGGCACGAATTCCGGTGATTATTGACACGCATGCGCATCTGACCAATGAGAATTTCGCCGATTTAGATCACTATCTGGGGCTAGCCAAAGATGCCGGGGTCACGGGTGTATTGACGGTGGCCACTACCGCCGCGGATGCCCAGCGCTGCATCGAACTCGCCGAGCGGCACCCGCAGGTTCGCGCCGCTGTGGGCATTCACCCCAATGATTGCTGTCAAAGTGGACCCGATGATTGGCAGGTGATTCGCGAAATCTGTAAGCATCCGCGAGTCGCGGCCCTGGGAGAAACAGGGCTGGATCGCTATTGGGACGATTGCCCCTGGGATGTACAGCTAGACTACTTTCGCCGCCACCTGGCCCTCAGCCGTGAAACCCAGCTACCCGTTGTCATCCATACACGCGACTGTGCCGATGAGTGCCTGGAGATTCTTAGAGGTGAAGCGCGTTCTGGTGCTCTGCGCGGAGTAATGCATTCTTTCAGCGGCTCGGCGGAAGTGGCGCAAGGTTGTTTGGAATTAGGGCTGTTCATCAGCTTTGCCGGCATGGTCACCTTCAAGAATGCCCCAGATTTGAGGGAAGTCGCACAAGGCTTGCCGCTCAATCGCATTCTGGTGGAAACGGATAGCCCGTACCTCACTCCTCATCCCTTCCGCGGCAAACGTCCGAACCATCCAGCACTGGTAGTACACACATTGAAGGTTTTGGCGGATCTACACGGCATGTCTAGCGAATTGTTTGCCGAACAGACAACCCGCAACGCGGAGGAACTGTTTGGCGCCTGGTCATAGGTGGCGTTTGTTCGCACATTTCTGCCGATAGCCACAGGCCGCCGCGCTCTACGCAAGGGCTCGCCTGTGGGTACAACGAGACGCGAGGGAAGGGGGCGAGTACTCACCGTAACGGCCACTTCGCACCTATCGAAAAGGCGCGGCGGCCAAAGTACGGACACGCTCAAGCCCGAACCAACCCATCATTGCTTGAAAATATCAAACCCCTTCAAGCGACTATCGTCATCCGGGGCCTGAATATGTCCGTATCTGGCGATCGGTTGCGGTGGCTTTTCCAGTTCGGTACAGCGAAAGATGAAGTTACGATTCCCAAGCGACATTTCAATCAACTGCGACTTCGGATGAAGCAGCATCGCAAATCCACCCAAAATATCGACGGGCACGCGTCGGTTTGCGTAAGCCAGTTTTCCATCTCGTAGATCCAGCAATGCCAGAACCGTGCTTTCCCCGGCCCGCCTTGGATTAAAGCGATAGCTAATCATGAAAGGGGAATTCCTGGGCTGGTTGATCGGCAAATACAGCCCGTAGAGTTCCGCTGGCTGACTCCAACTCAGATCCGCTTGTTCAATATCGATGGCGTAAACTTTTCCGTGAATCTCGCAAAACTCTTGAGGCAGCATGCGGTTGCGCTGCGAAAGTTCCGTAAGCTCCGCATTCGATTTTTCATTGTTGCACATAACCAGAAGACGGTTGCCAAATCTCTCCACAGCGATGGATTGCAGCTCCGAGTCCACGGCTACGTCCCATACGCGATAGGTTTCCTCCTGTAGATCGAAGAAGTGCAGTTTCTGTTGCTGATCAGCCACCACCAAGAAACGATCTTCGCAAGCCGCCGCCCGAGAATTCATTGGCAGTTCGTCCAGCTCGGCTAAGCTCGTGTCCAGCACAGCATTCCAGACCCTTATTACGGGTCTACGCGTACTCCGCCCAGCAATTCCCGTTCGAGAATTTTGTGAATCAACTGCCTGCTTCTCCTGATACTCAACCAACATGGCACCATGCGAAAACCAAGGGTTCCAGGTATCGCCAGTTCCCGCGGCTACCTGACTTCGCTGGTTGCCCACGCTGACATCACCGGAAACTTTGCGGCTTCGTTCGCGTTCGGCGCCATCGCGACAATCCAGGTACTCAATCAAACCCGACGCGGAGCTAAGAACAGCCAATTCCAAGCCTTTGGCAGCAAACTGGACAACGCCATCGTATCCATCGCGAGACCACATGGTTCTGCCGGAGTAGGGATCAATACAGCTGATCGTACTGCCTTTCTGCAGCACAAGCCCTCCCGGAGTTAGCGGGCCTACGGCCGAGACACTTCCCGCCGTTTCACGTTGGTGAATTTCAACACCGAAAGATGTATCGATGGAATTGGGACTCGGCTGCATGGAACGCTGCTGAGGTGTCGCACTGGGAGTCAACAAAGACTTCCGCCACAAAAGGGCGTCTCGCGGACTTTGCAGCCCCAGGTGCATATCCAGGCCCGCAACCTCGGAGCTGGTTTCCACGATGAGTAAAGCCCCACGCAAGTAACAGCGATTGAACATCGAACTGTTATCTGACGATGCCCGCGCATATCGCAGCGACTGAACAATCTCTCCGTTATCGTTGGCCAGGATGATCTCATCGGAGGACAGACGCACTTCGACCGGAGGCCTACCGTAGCGTTCGGAAATCGTGGGCAACCGGTTCCCGCGGGGATAAATTCCACGCTCGCGAATTGCCGCGAATACTACCTTGCCAGAGTTCCAGCGAATCGGCTGCTTGGGGTCAAAATTATCAGCCTGACTCTCCTGCGGAGCACTTAGTTGACCTTGGTCGTTATAGATGGAGCTCAAGAATTGTCCGCGCGGACCGAATCTGGAAAGATCGTCGTCGGTCCATCTTTCTAGCAACTTGCTGGCCAACTCCCGTGTTTTTTCTTGATCGGATTGCAGCAGAGGAATCAGCATTTGCTCACTGGTTATTTGTTCGCCCTCTTGAGACAGAGCGACGGCGGTATCAAGGATTCCGCTCTCAGCGGCCGGATGCCATGCAAAATACTTAAGCTTCATTCGCCTTTGCGAGAGTATGAGCTGCTCTACCGCTTCGAGCTCCTTAACAACCAACTCCTGCATTTGTTGGCGTTCCTCAGCCGTAGCCCGCTGGTAGCAGCGAGCGAGTTCCGTCGCGATCCAGGTATCCGCATCGACGGAATAGCTGTCCGAGATGCGCAACTCGGCTGAGCGACTGGCCGAGATTCCGTTGTTCTGGCTAAGTCGCTCACGCATGAAAGCTAGTAAATTCTCAAAAGCATCACCATATTCTCTGGCTCGCAAGCTACCCAAGGCCAGCCATTGCAAAAACCCTGCTCGCTTGGGATGGTCCTCCACTACGGGCCGCAGATCCTTTGCGATGGACTCATATTTAGAGAAATCGCTTTCCAGACCAGCCAAGAGAATCTCCACCAGCATCGAGCTTGTTTCCGCATTATCGCTGTTCAGCTCGAAAGACTGCCGCAAGATTTCAAAGGCCTCATCAATATTGCCGACCGCGTAAGCCAACTGTGCCTTTTGATTTAGGGCATCCACATCATTCGCGTCTTTCGCGAGACGTTCGCTCACGGTTCGCTGCAGTTGATCACGGGTATAGTAGATGCTGACATCGGTTGCTGACACCGAAATCAAATTTCCCCGATGCGCGAACAGATTACCCACAGGCTGGTCCACATCGGCCTCTTCCAAAGGGCGTCCATCTTCCAGCGCGTAACGCACTAACTTGTTCCCGCTGAGAGGCAGAAGCAAACTGTCCTTTAACCACAGTCCCTTACCGCACAGAAGCCGATCATCGGGAAATTCACGGTCCCAAACGATCGACTGAGTTTCCAAATCCAGACAATACAGATTATGCTTGCCGACAATGACCAAGCCATATTTGCTAAGCCCCGCAACGTACCTTCCAAAGTCTCGCTTGCGGCGGTCCAAAACGGACTGTCCCGTCAAGATATTGCGAACAAAAAACACATCTTGCTCAACGGGTGAAACGACGACCATTCCATCTTTGGCAATCACAGCATTGTCATGCCAGCGGTCGGCCAGTGGATCGAACTCGCTGGCCTGATAAAGTGCGCCTCCGCCAAACTGATTGGCCCGACGGTCCTCAGTCCCATAACTGACCAACCACCGCAAATTGTGGGTCAATAAGTCGACTGCGGCCAGGGCTCCAACGCCCGTCGGGCATACAATCACTCCGTCCGAAATAGTGGGGGAGAGTGCTTGGCTCTTGCGTTCGGAGTCCACCTGCCAGGCTTGCGTGAACGAGGTGCACAATTGTTGTGACCACAATTCAGTGCCGTTTTCCGCGTCCAGCACGACCAGCTTCGTGTCGCCGCGCACATCCGCAATGCAGTAGAGCCGACCTTCAAAAGACAAGGGAGGTCCCAGGAAGAAAATGTCGCTTGGCACATCGCCCGCTGCTTCCTGATCCTGCGATTCCCGATTGCCGCTCACCCACTCCAGCGCACCTTCCTTGGCAATGCTCACCGCTTGCAGTTGGTTTGTCCGATTGCCCGGCACCGCGCCACGAAATCGATTTCTGGATGATGGCGGCTGTTCACCTTCCGTGACGTAATAGACCCTCTGTTCATCGCAGCTGAATCGACCGTACGCCGAACTTCCCCAAACACGGTTCTTCAATTCATTGGAGATCGATGACGAAGCATTTCGTCCGTTGCGGCTGAATGTCGGTGTCAGCAAATCCGCGGGAGCACTATTTTCATAATAAACCCACTTGGTCAGACCCGTCTTCAAATCAATTGCCAGAATCTCGGCGTCGGTTGTTTTGACCAGCACCAAGTCACCGACAGCCCGCACCTCCGCTTTCGGCAGCACAACACGATCTCCATCCTCTTCCGCGGTTGCCAGAGCGAGCAATGCGTTTTTCTCTGGAACACTTCCATGCGTCTTGGCAACCCAACGTGCGGTCGCCGTTGGCAAACTGATGTCAACTTCCGCATGACGTGCCGGCGAGCCGCCGGCGAGCAACCAATTCTCTGGACTTGGGATCCAGGGCAATGAACGGTCTTCTGAGCGGAAACTGCTGATGGCGGCCTTCCAGTCCGTTTCCGGAGCGAACACCAATTGTTGCCCCCCCAACTCAACGGATTGCCCTTGGAACAGTCTTGAAGACAATTCCAGTGCTCGCGCTGCCGCGTCTTCCAAGCCAGCACAAAGCCAGGAAATCGCGGCGGCTTTGGCCAACTCGGTTCCATAGCGATTTCGAGCAGCTGGATAGTCTAACAGCCGTTGGAAGACAGCAGCCGCCCCCAGCGGTGAACCTTCGGCGAACATCTCACGCGCCATCAACATTTGCGCATCATAGCCGGCAAAGGTAAAGGGAAAGCGACGGGCCACGTCCGCGACAGCTTGAAAGTCACCCTGATCGAGTGCCGCCTCAAGCTGCTGACGTGCCGGTACACCGTATTCGATCTCCAACAAATCACGACCTGCTTGCGGCAGTTCACTCAGCAGCCTTAATGCCTCGCCTCTGAGCGTCTTTTGATAATAGCCCAACTGACCGGCAGAACGAGAATCCGGTCGCTCGGCCTCGAGAAAGTAATCCTGTCCACGAATATCTTCCGGAACAGCGGGGTCCTGATCATCGAAGAGCGCCCCCAAGGCAGCAATGGCGTCCGAATAGCGCCTTTGCGCTAAAGCCTCCTCGCCCTCCCGCAATAGCCGCGTTAGCGAACGCGGCGCAAAAAGTACTACTTCGTCGTTTCCAACTGGAACATTCCCAAACTGTGCCTGGGCCGGTGCTACCCAAGAACCAGTGCTCGTGATCCACATCGCGAGACACAGAAAACTACACCACCACAGCCTGCCAATTTGCGTCATACTTGCACTCTCCTTGCATTTTCCCATATACCTCACTATCCCACTGACAGACGAATCGGTCAAACTGCCCAGGCACCAAAATCCCCCTCAAAATCCCAAAACCTACCGTAAAACAGAGGTCAATTGACCATCCAATCTCCTCCTCACCAGCCTCACTTCCAATCCGCATGTCATCAACTAGCCTTCCCTTCAATGCGCCCGCCATTGCCGGCCTGAAACGCGTATTCCGGGATGCGTTCACCGTCCGCGACATCGCGGAATCCCTGATATCCTTTGACGATTTGACGCCGGCTGAGCTCGTTCACGAATTCATGCTTGAAAAGAACTTGACGGTGGTCGGCATCCGCAACAGTGGCTCGGTATGCGGCTTTATAACACTGGAAAATCTCAGCCGTGGCACAACCTGTGGCGATGGAATGCAGCCTTTGGACGCATCCCATGTCATTCATGACTCTGCCTCGCTGGTAGATTTGGTTCTCAGCTTGCGTCAACAACAACGGCTGTTTGTCACCGTCCTTGGCCAGGTGGGTGGTATCGTCAGTCGCACGGATCTCTTGAAACCGCCGGTTCGCATGTGGCTGTTCGGCATGATTACCTTGATCGAGATGAGACTGACCAAGCTCATTGAACGTCTTTGTCCCGATGATAGCTGGCAGGAATTTCTATCGCCGGCCAGGATCGAGAAAGCAAACGAGCTCCTCAATGAGCGTCGTCGCAGGCTCCAAGAGCTGAGCTTACTCGATTGCCTTCAACTCTCCGACAAAACCCAAATTGTCGCCAGGCACCCGCCGCTGCGTAACCTCACCCGTTTCGCATCTCGACGCAGCATGGAAGAAGCCACAAAACGGTTGGAAAAGTTGCGGAACAATTTGACACATTCGCAAGACATTGTTTCCAGCGACTGGGAGGCCATAGTCAGTCTGGCCGAAAACCTGGAGGATATTCTTGAGGGTCCCACTGGCTGAGCCCATGCAATGTGGACTTCGAGTCAAATTCTTACCAATGCCAGACGACTAGTGGACAATAGTAGACGCCACCAATAACACCACAGAACGTGGACCGACTTGATAGTGCTGATTTTTAACCGGCTTGCGTTCATCCAGCAGACAGATATCGTCGGGAGTTGGCAGTGATGTATCAATCCAACGATGCCACTGCTTGTCACTATCCAATGTGGGCAGCTCGAAGTCCAAGGCTTCCCAATAGGCATTGACCGCGACATAAACGAAAGCACTTCCCTCGTAGTTCTCCACGCATAGAGCAAAGCTGTGCGAACTACGGGACCAATCTGGCTGGTGTAACCGAGTACCATGCCATTGCACGCCTGATATTTGGATCAGCTCATTCAGACTCAACGGCTTTTCCTCGAATACGGAATTCCTCAAGACCCTCCGAGATAGGAGCAATTGAACGAAGCGATGAATCTCCGCGTGTTCTTCCACCAACGACCAGTCAAACCAGACCGTCTCATCATCCAAACAGTAAGCGTTATTGTTGCCCAGCTGAGTGCGTCTGACTTCGTCGCCCATGACAATCATGGGCATCCCTAAAGACATGACCGTCAAAGTCAGAAAGTTCTTAATTTGTCGAATCCGCAATCGCTCAATTTCCGGATCATCCGTCGGCCCTTCCACTCCACAATTCCAGCTTCGATTGTGATTGTCGCCGTCCCGATTGGACTCGCCGTTACGTAAATTGTGCTTTTCGTTGTAAGAGACCAAATCATTCAGCGTGAAACCGTCGTGGCTAGTCACGAAGTTGATGCTTTGTTCGGCTTCACGTCTCTTGTGTGCATAGACTTGATGACTACCTAGCATGCGGTCAGCCATCTTCCCAGCTGTGCCTGGCTCGCCACGTATAAAATCCCGCACGTCATCGCGAAACTTTCCATTCCACTCTCGCCAGGCGTCCCCAACGAAACTGCCCACCTGATAAAGCCCGGATGCGTCCCAGGCTTCTGCTATTAGCTTCACACCAGCCAGCGCCGGATCGGATTCAATGTCCCACAACACGGGCGGGTTCGGCAAAACTCTACCCTGAGCGTCGCGTGCCAGAATCGATGCCAAATCAAAGCGAAATCCATCGATGTGATACTCCTGTACCCAGTATCGAAGGCTATCCAGTATCATGCGTCTGACGATGGGGTGATTCGCATTGAGCGTATTGCCACAGCCAGAGAAGTTTGCGTAGTCACTCTTGTTCTCTTCCAGGATGTAATAGGTGAGATTGTCGATACCTCGAAAGCATAGGGTGGGACCATCCTGATTTCCCTCCGCAGTGTGATTGAATACGACATCCAAGATGACCTCGATACCAGCTCTGTGCAGAGCCTTGATCAAGTCACGCAGCTCGTTGACCGGCCCCAACGGATCGCGTCTCGAACTATAGGCCGGATGCGGAGCGAAGAAACTAATGGGGGCATATCCCCAGTAATTGATCAGTCCAGGAGGGCAATCCTGTGGGTCAAAGGCGAAGACCGGCAGCAGCTCAACTGCGTTGACGCCCAAGTCGCTCAGATACGGAATCTTTTCGATAAAACCCGCATAACTTCCGCGCAGGTGATCGTCCAGACCTGAGTTCGGATTCCGCGTGAAGCCGGCAACATGCATCTCATAGATAACGGTTTGCCAGGAGGGGCGGCGTACTGGCTTGTCCCCTTCCCAGTCATAATCGGACATATCGACGACCACGCTTTTCATCGCGGTCGCTGCATTGTCACCTTGCCGCGAAGCGGCAGTCCGCGTGTAGCTGTCAGGCAATACCAGACCTCGCCCATACGGATCCAGCAGCACCTTGTCGCCATCAAAGCGCAGGCCCTGCTCAGGATCCAATGGACCGTGAACGCGGAAACCATAGATTTGGCCTGCCTTGATACCAGGTACGAATACGTGCCAGTAGTGGTACGTCCGATTGCGGTGAGGCTCGAGCCTGACTATCCGACTCGGCTCAATTTGCTCCGCTCGGTCAAACAATAACAATTCGACATCATGCGCGGATCTGGAGAACAAGCTGAAATTGACGCCATCCGCTGTAATGCTGGCTCCTAGTGGCGCCGGTGCGCCGACACCTAAGGCTAGATTCTCCATGTTGGCCGCTGCTCGTCAGAAGGGTCACGTGGCTGTGAGTACACCAACAGTCTAGTCGCCTCAAGACTGCAGTCGAATAGCGAACTGCGATCGGAATGCCACCGGAACCGTGACGCTATCGTGCCCGGGGCATCATTTCGCCCGCAGGGATCTCAACGGGTAGATGGTTTTCTTTCGACGGGAGCGGGCACAGTGTGTGTGGCGAGAATGCACAGGGTGGATTGTATGTCTTGTTAAAATCCATAACGAAGGTCTCACCGTCTTGAGGCACTTCGGTGTTCAGAAAACGTCCAGGACCATATGAGGTCTTGCCACAAGTGAGATCCTTAAAGACGAAAAAAAGTTCGCTAGGGGATTCCAACATGGCATCCAGCCTCAGCTTCCGGCCGTCCAATTCAAACTCGCTGTAGCCGACTAGCGAAACAGTCGTCTCCTGACCGCGAATATTTACAATGCGAATGGGCTTGGCTTCGTCAAATGCGTGATACCGGGCTTGCACACAATACTTGGGGTCGATCGGGTACCACCGCTTACCCGAAAAGCGCGAGATGGCATCACTGCGAGCGTCGCGAACCCGAAGCGCTAAACTTCCATTCCTGCGAACGAGCTGCATCGTAATGCGATCATCAATGCTGATTTTGTCGGGGCTATCCGCCTCCAACTTCGAATCATCAACATGGATTTCATGGGACGGCTTCCACTGACCATTGACCAGGATCCGCGATTCTTCTCCGCTTTCCAATCGCACTCTGTTTCCGTTAACCAGCAGACGTCCTCGAACCGCATCTCCCAGCTCTCCTGGCAAGCGAATCGTATCCTTGGCATCCGTTCCCAAACTTTGCGTGCCCGGCTCGAGCCAAACATGCGCGATCAAGGCCAGCCACCCCTCAGGAGCGGCCAGCTTCTTCTCATTCTCGAACTGCCACTTGGCAAGCGTCTCCTGATAGGTCCCGTCAACCACGTTCGCGTCCAGATCCGTTTGAGGAGATTCAGCAACAACCACCGATAAGTTGCCCAGGCAAAACCAAAGCGTCAAAATAACGGTTGTGTAGTGCAAAGCATCCTCCCAAATAAAGCCAAAAGTGGCCGGTCCGGTCCACATTCCGGATGTTGGAACTGCCGAGAAGACAGCCCATACCACAGAACACGGTGGAGTTCCAACCACCAGGTTGATACTCTTAGCTTACGATTTCATCCAGTTATCGCGGGGAGCGATAAGCCCGCTAGGCCAGGTACCGCTTGACGACTTCCACCAATCCCCAACCGGTGACCATGCCAAGAACATAGGTACCAACGATCACCAAGACCTTGGAAATATTGACAGACCAGAACAGAAAGTCAACTTCCACCGCTTCCAGGTTCTGAAGCGAAAAAATGACGATGGCCGCGAGAGCGATCACGGCCAAAGCCGTGGTAACGTAGTGCATAAGAACCTCCAACATCTGCTGCGGGGCGAATGAAGTGATGGCGAAAGATGAAGAGCATTTTGCCGAAAATCAAGCAGTTGCCTTCGCGGCAATGTCGGCCACCTTTCCCTTTTCCGAAAAGACGCGATACCGCCAGTAAGGAGTCGGATTGAGCAACAGACGGCCCGTTCCCTCGTAGACTCTCACCCATCCTTCACCGGAAGTCAACCAACCCAGTGCATTGGTCGTGGCTCTGCGAACCGAGAAGGTCACGTCGCCGCTGCGGGCCACGACGTACCGACCTTCAGTAGCGATCCGTTGCCCCGGCTCAAGCTGAATTTCTTGGATCGGACCACGCGTGGTAATCACGACGCGGCCCCCTCCACGCACTCGGGTTTGTAAATAGACCAACCCCTCGCCGGACAAAATTGCCTTGCGAAGAGGTTCGCGGCGGTAACCGATGTCGACCGTTCCCTCCGATGCGAGATAAGCTCCCCGCTCAATGATCCATGTCTCCCCGTCCAAATCCAGAAAATGAAAGCCTCCCAACGAGGGCTGCAGAGTCACCACGCCGGTCCCCGTGTAGGTAGGGCGGTAAACCGATTCATTGGCCAACAAACACTTGACCACAGTACCCAGCGGCGGCAACACCCGCGAGTGAATATGTATGTCACCCGTCAGATAATTCAAAGCCCCCGCCTCAATACGAACCATCTCATCGTGCAAATGAATCTGCACGAACCTTGACCCCTCAAGCTGCTTGACCAGGAATTTCGCCATGTACTAGGGCTCCTCGTCTTCAGTATCGAGCGTTGAGTACATCTGCGAGTCCTGCAGCATCACTTCATGGACCAATTCAAATGCTTCCGGAGAGACGCCGAATTCCAGACTTCGATAGGGACGCTCAAGTACCGCGATCAACAAAATCAGTGCGCCTAAAAAAAAGGCTAACATGCCGCCCAGGAACAGCTGAGAAATAAACCGCATATCAAAGGACCACATCAGTCCGAAATTGATCAACGTTCCCAGGAATACGACGTACCACATCGCAGTAGGAATTGCTCCCTCTGCCGCAAACCGACGGCGGCGACCAAAATCCGCCAGATCGTCGAAGTGTTCTACAGCCAGGTTCTGGATCACTTCATCCCGCACGGTCTCATGCTCGAGCGCGATGAGCCGTCGAAAGATGGGTTCCAAGCGTCGTTGCGTCCCCCGAGGATGCTTGCCCGACCGCATGATGGGCCACTCCTCCTGGATGATAAACTGGCAATAGTTGCGGATCTCGCTTTGGAGTTCACCTTTCAGCGGATCAGGATAGTCGCTGGCAACTCGAAAAAGCGATAGCAAGGAAGACGCCTCACCCTCAACCTGCGATTCGACGTCATTGAGATTCTGGTAGGCCGCCACCGCAATCAGACTCATCAAAAGTCCGTAAAGCACACCAAAAGCCGCTAACACAGAGCCGACAATTTCATTGTCGCCACCCTGAGAGCGGACGAGGACACGGAACAGGGGTCGCAAGGCAACGCAGCCGACCCAATACAGCCCAACGAAGACAACGGTAACTAGTACTACCAGCACTTCGATAGGTTGTTCATATAGTATGGCGGTCAACGCGATGTTCTCCCGAAGGATAAGGACTCTCGTTTAGATCCCACAACTACCATCCGCTTGTCACAGCTTACCGTCATCCAAGGGCAGCTCCTTTACCGGTTGCCGGCAGCACAAGCAGTGATACTCCAGAGACTTTCGCTGATGCTCTACCCGCCTTTCGCGACCAAAGACGTTGACGCCTAGACGATGTAGCAGCACACCCACCACGACGTAAAAAATTATCGCGAAAAGGGTTGCCCAGCCAAGAGAGCTCCAAGCCCAAACGAAGGCCGATAGAACCAACACCAGAAGTAGCAACACCGGCCAGTAACCATCCTCCGGCTCAATATACACGGCTACGTGCGAAAGCTCTTCGGGGGTATCACACAGGCTACAGACAAGTTTGCCGTAGTATTCACAGTCTTGATTCACGCACTCAAGCTGCTTGTCCGAGGGTAGCAGTCTTGCGCGGCACTGGTAACAAAATGAGTTGCTACAAACCGCACAATGATAGGCCTGGGGGTTGATCTCCGAGCCACACACTGGGCACAAGCCGACATCTCCTCGCCGCTCGATTTTCGGCTTTTTGCTGGCCTCAGCCTGTGGTTCATTTTCGCTTGCAATGGGTTCAGGCACGCTAAACGTATCCCAATATCGAAGAGTTCAATTACACATACTGAGCACGGTTTCAGTAGGTGGATCAGTGTACCGTCAAAATGCAACCACGATGACTATACTTCCCAAGAAATCAGCGGTCAGGCAGCCGCCGAAGAAACATGCCCAAATGCGCAACGCGGATGACGGCTTTACATCCAAAACCGACACCGTAACCGTTAACGCTATTCGTTCGCACGGTTCTTTCCTTAAATAATGCGTGCTCGTACTCAATCGCTTGCGATGGCACTCGTACTTGTGCTCGACATCCAGTTATCGCAGTATGCGTTAGGAAGGCGAGTACCGCATCGCTGAGTATCAGTACGAGTTCGACTCAAGCATATGCGCTTACGAGTCTAGCTGGACAGCGCCAGGTTGAGGCCGATGAATTGATGTAAGCCTTGACGTTTTCAGGACTTATCGGCATTGACACCAAGGGAAAAAAGAAGCGACCTTCCGTGTTGCATAAGTTTCAC
>JANSWS010000313.1 GCA_024743355.1 bacterium | reverse complement strand
GTTCAGCCGCGGACGGGTCGCGTCCAACAATTTCGCGAAAAACATTTTCTGCCCACACCAAATTGTTGTTTCCGACGCGATCGTAGTACTCTTGTGAGGCCATCAGCTCCAAGCGCATTGTGCCTAAGCGTATTTGGATGTCGGGCAGTTGGTGCCAGGCAGCCAGTTCGATTGAGCTGGCAGGACGCCCCAGGTACCTTTGATAGGCCGCGTTCACCTGCTGGGAGATCGCATCGTAGTTGGCGTAGCCGGCTGCCATCACTACGTTGGATCCGCCCGGTGGCAGGTTGGCAGCGGTGTAGGAGACGGGACGCAGACTGATGCGAACGTTGGAAGGATTGCCCTGAGTTAAAACATAGGGTGGAACCTCCGTGTCGAAGAGAGTTCTTCCCGCAGATGAGATGTAAGCTCGAACGCGGTAGGTGTCGCTTGGAAAAATGTAGGCCGGATCGTAGTTAAGAGAAAACGGGATTTCCCCCGTCATGTAATTGCTGATGGGGAACGTTTGTTCGCCATTGCGGACAGAGTAATGCGGCCGGGTCATGTTTTCCAGCATGACAGTTACGGTTGAATTCGGTGGCACGCTGCCTCCACTCACCATCAGGCTGCCCGTCAGTCCGGCCTGTTGACGATCGAGCTGAATCAGCATCGGTCGCAACGTTCGCGAACGTCCGTCCAAAACCAGTAGACTAACGCGTCCGTTGGAATCTGAGCGGGCATTGATTTCGTCTCGAACTTCTAAAATTCTTCCTTGTACGCGGCCAACCTGATTGCCGGCAACGCACACGATGGTGTCACCCGGAATAAGCCCAGCCCTGGCGGCCGCTGAATTGCTAGCAACCTGATCGACCTGAACTCCGGTTTCGGTGTTTGTCCCGGTGATACCAAGTTGCCAACCCGAGTTTTGTGGAGCAGACCAACTTCCCCCGTTCCAGCCTGACTGAGTACCGAAGCCCCAGCTACTGGACTGCGTGAACTGAGGGTTGGCCATGTAGTCTTGTGCCGATAAGACTGGGGAAATAGCTGCTGCCAACACAAGCCCCAAAGCGGCGATGCGATAAGTGCAATGATTCATTTCAACTTCCTGTTTGCTATGCGTTGTATTCTTGATGGCGATCCTGCACCAACTTACTTCTTGGCTGGAGTCGGTCGGCCTGCTGTTTCCAATTCGTTTGTCGGCATTGTCAGTCGGTTCAGCTTGTCTTCTTCTGCTCTCAAGGTTGGAGGGTCAAAGGGAAAGAATCCGGACAGAATGGCCTGCATCTGCCCGGCTTGACTGAGCGCGTAACGCACGAATTCACGGCTGGCAATCGCCTGTTCACTGTCCTGCCCCAGGTCGATGACCAGCGTCAAGGGGCGGGTCAAGGGATACTGGCCGACCAAGATGGCATGGTCTGTATTGGGCAGCAGTGTTTTGTCGTCGCGAAGATGAAGTGGCTTCGCCGCATGACCTCCGCACTTCAATCCACTAATGGCAATGGCTGCTGGGTTGCTCTCGATCGCTTTGATCAACTGCGTGTTGGATTCGACAGTCGAATTCAGCGGACGCAGCTTGTGATTCTGAAACAGGAAGTTTTCCACAAATGATTGCGTACCGCTGTTGGACTCGCGACCAATGATCTGGATTGGCTTGTCGGCCATCCCGCCCGTGACACCGACGGACTGCCAATTGATGGTTGGATTCGCGCCATCGCCACAGAAAATCGTCAGTAGTTGTGGGAAGTCCACGGATTCGAGAGGGTTGCTTTCATGAACAAATACACCAAGTGCTTCGCGAGCAATCATGATGGCGACCGGACGTTTCAGACCAGCATTCTGCAGCTTCTCCATGTCTTCCTGAGTTACAGGTCGCGAAATCATGCCGATCCCAGCAGGATTCTTTGCCAAGGCGGCAAAGACAGTCTCAGAGCCTTGCGTGGAAATTTTGACCTTCGTCCCGGGATGAAACTTCTCAAACCCCAATGACCAGCCGTGGGCCAGGGAGTCCATACTGGTTGAGCCGCTGATGACTACTTCAGAACTGACTTCGTTCTTGGGCAGGTAGGGGTGAATCGCATCCAAGACAGCCCGGATTTCTTCCACAGAGCGATTGCTGTCGTCCGTGGTGGGGGTACCTGGTTGGAGGTTTTGCTGTGCCAGGCAAATCGCAGGCAATGCCATTGCGATCAGCAGAGCTTGAGAGAAGAGTCGATTCATAAAAGTACTCCGTTACATAGAAAGAGGTTTGAAAGCCGGCTGCCCACAGCTTCTCGAGCGGGTTGCCCGGCTCATTGGGGGCCAGAAAAGGGGGCTCAGTATTGTCGAAATAGCCAATTAATACCTGTTCTACACCAACACACTGGGACTCCAAATATCAGTTTTCCGAAGGTCTATTGGCGGGATTGTGGGGGTACGGTAGCCGAGGCTAAAGGTATCCGTGGTGCGGCAGTGGCAGCGGCTTCGTCCCTTAGAACGAGCTTTTGCAATCCACGTAAATACCCGTGGAGTGCAGATTTTGGAGGAAGCAAGTGGCCCTAAAATTCGGCCTGGCCGCTCTCGTCCTCGTCCGCTTCCGCTTTCGATGGAGTGAAATCGAAGCTGAGGCAATCAGCGATTTGATCCGCCAGCGTGCCAATCTGCTGACAAGTGAAAAATAGATAGCATGGAAGAAGGCCGCCGGCGACTGCAGCCAGTGCGGGAGAGCGTCCCAGGAGAATCAGCCATGAAACGAGCAAAACGGCGGTTGCGACGAAGGTTTTCAAGTAATAGCCACCCCAGGCTTCCTTGGCTTCGCTAATGGAGCGGGTTACGGAGGCGGATATCGGGTTCAGTAGATTCCCGTTGTCCATGGTGGAAAGCAAGAAGTAAGGGAAAAGCACGAATCCGCTGATAATCATGCCTCCCACGCCAAACAAGTACGATGACGATTCATCTCCGAAGAGTCTGCCGATCACAAAGCCGGGAATGATCGACTCAAGCAAAGCCACGACCAGGACCAACAGGTCTGCGAAATTTTCAAAGATATTGAAAGCTGGAACCTCGTTGGCCTTCTGTTGCTTGTTGGCAACGTTCTCAATCAAGGTCAGGCAGCCGCTGAGCATTGGCAGAGTGAAAAGAATGCCGATCAGTGGTATCGCAATGACACTGATCAGCAGCAAGCCTCGCCCAAACTGGCTATTGGTATCATTGAGACTGAAGCTCATGAATCCGAACAAACAGGCAAAGACCAGACCGTAAACAATGACTTGCACGAGCGTTAGCGGATCCCGCAGGAATCCAAACGTAGCCTGAACAAATCCTGCCGTGTCAAAGTCAGAGTCGTATAAACGGTCTTCCTCTTCCTCGGATATTTCGCCCTTGGCCTTCTCGAGTATGGCTGCCGTGCGTTGCTTTTGGCGGGCGGCGCCGATGTCGTCTTCCCGGGACGGCTCGGGGACGTAGCCAAAACCGGCTGGGATAGAGGTGCTTTTCTTTTTCTTGGCCCGCGGATTCCAGTTCGCTGGAGGAGGCGGGACTTTAAAATCTGAATGGCAATCCGGGCACTGGATCTTCATCCCGGTAGCGGCGGTAGAAACGTATTGCGCTGTACCGCAAACGCGACAAGTAATCCTGTATTCCGGCGTCTCTTCCACTTCCTCCTCACTCAACTCTGGCAGGTCCTGAGCTGCGCCTGGCTCTGGAACCAAGTCGTTGAGGTCTTGGAGATTCACTGTGGATAGAGGAGCCTTATTGACGTCCAGTGAGGGTATCGATTTCTTTTTCGGTACTTCAACCTCGGGTTCGAGCCTTAACTCATCCAGATCCAATTCGTCATCAAAGATCGATTTAACGTCCCGGTTTTGCTTGGGTGGCGGCGATGCTCCGCTAGCGGCGGCCGCAGCCGAGGAATCCGTTGTGGTGGCTTTCCGCCTCAGGAAGTAGTTTTCATCCGCATTGCGGTTGGCTTCCCGGTTGCGTTTCAGCTGCCTTTTCTGTTCTTTGACAGCCCGAATTTCTTCCGCTGCTTGCTGTCTGTTATTCAGGTCATCGATGGCCGGCTCAGACAGGTTGAGCTCCAGTTCCTCGAGCTTGCTGGTTTTCGAAGCCGGAATCTTGTCCTTGCGCGCATTGGGAACTGTTTGAGGAGTTCCGCAGGCCGGGCATTTGATGGATTTTCCGGCAAGCTCAGTCTTGGATCGCAAGCGCTTTCCGCATTCGGTGCATACAAAAACCAGCGCATTCTGATTATCGGAACTCACAAGATGCTCCTAGACGCCCCACATAGCAGGATGCAGCAACACACCATCCAAGCAGTCTGAATGTGCATCGGAACCAGTATAGCTCCTTTGTGGGAGACAAACCGGAACCCATGCGGGCGTGACAGAACAAAAGAGGGAGGCTGGCCTTCAAACCGATAGTCCGTGTCGCTTGAGTGAGACTCACTCTTCCATAACGTCAGCTTCCCGTCCCTTGGCCAACTCGGAGGCATCCGCCTCGTACTTCTTGGTCAGTTCTTGGACTTCTTCCTTCAGCCGATCGCGGTCATCCTCACTGATTTCCTTGTCCTTTTCAGCGGTTTCAATCGCCTTGTTGGCATCGCGGCGAATGTTGCGAATCGAGATCTTGGCTTCTTCCGCCAGTTCCTTGATTCTGGCCACCATCTTCTTGCGGACATCCGTGCTTAACTGCGGAATATTGATGCGTATGATCTTGCCGTCGCTCTGCGGATTGAGACCGAGGTCACTGGCAACGATGGCTTTTTCAATTTCCTTGATGGTGCTGGTATCGAAGGGGCGGATGACGAGCTGGGTTGGTTCGGGAGCAGCAATCGAAGCCAGCTGTTTCAAGGGAGACTGAGAGCCGTAAGCTTCCACACGTACGCTATCCACCAAGCCCGGAGTGGCACGCCCTGTTCGAATTCCAGCCAACGCGTTCTTGAGGATGCTGGTGGCTTTTTCCATGCGTTCTTCTGCATCCATTAAGACGTCATCTACGCTCATAAATCTCTATCCAATCCAAGAAAAACGATGTTAGGGTATGACGAACAGACGCTCATGGGCGGTATCCCTGTGTGCTCGTTCGTTTTGACAATTCTGTTTCCCAGCGTGGGAATCGTGCGAGCTTCCGCGGCTGTTCAACTCACAGGCCATTCCGTCGTATTGTAAGCGACTTGCATGTCCCAGTGCATGGGTGGTTTACCAGGCTGAACGACAACGCTGTGAAGCATTTTGTATCGAGCGGGCTCGCCCGAAAATACAAGCACGGCGCGCGAGCAAGTGAGTCTCGGTCGCCATCGAGTACACACTCGCTGGCGCTTCGTGCTTGTAAACCCAATGTACACACTCACTGGCGCTTCGTGCTAAATCCAATGTCAAAATGCTTCACAGCGTTTGCTGAACGGCAGGCTGAATGGCATGGCAGGGCTGACCACTAGCGTCCGACTCGGCGGATGGTGCCGCCAGCTAGCCGATGCGAGTTCCCACGCGTTGTCCAGAAACGGCCTTGACGATGTTGCCTTCTTTTTTGAAGTTGAAAACCAGAACCGGCATTTTGTGCTCGCGGCATTGCGTGATGGCGGTCCCGTCCATGACCCGCAGATTCTGGTTGATGACCGTGTCGTAGTCGAGTTCGTGATAGCGGATGGCGTGCGGGTTCTTCTCCGGGTCCTCCGAATAGACTCCGTCGACGCGGGTTGCTTTGAGCACGATGTCGGCTCCCAGTTCGAGTGCTCTTTGGGTGGCCGCCGTGTCGGTGGTCACGAAGGGGCTGCCGGTACCCGCAGCCAGGACCACGATGCGGCCCTTTTCCATATGACGGATGGCCCTGCGACGAATGAAGGGTTCGCACACACCATCCATTCGAATCGCTGACATCACACGTGTCTTGCAGCCAATGCCTTCCAGCCCTTCTTGAAGCGCCAGGGCATTGATAATCGTCGAAAGCATTCCCATGTAGTGGGCGGTTGCTTCCTCGATTTTGTGACCGCTGGCACTCGTAAACTGGGCACCTCGGATAATGTTGCCGCCGCCAACAACCAGCCCGATTTGACAACCAAGTTCCAGTGCCTGCTTGATTTGGTGTGCGATGGCACAGACTTCATCCATGTTGATGCCACGTTCCCCTGGCCGACACAAACTCTCGCCGGAGAGCTTTAGAATCACCCTGTCGTAGCGGGGCCTATTTTCGCTGTCTGACATTCAATTTCCTTAGCTGAATCACGAGCGGGCCGTCCAGCAAAAATGCTGGAAACTTGAGAATCTGGCTATCGTGCCAAAGTTTGTCCGAATCGTCCACATCCCCTGAGTTTGCCGAATGCCTCATTAGCCGCCGCAGGCAGACCTCTGGTCCGCCTGCACGAGTCCATTTGCTCCCATAAACTCACCGTCCGCGGCCAGGAATTTGCAGATAATCTCTAACCTGGGCTTTCCGCGCGGGATGATTGCGCAGCTGGAGAATACACTGTGAAATAGTTGTCGAATCATCTCTCAGCGACCAGAATGTCTGCCTCGGTGATCGCTAGAAGTTCATGAGGACCGTGCCGGAATGCCCATAAAGATTCAATGTAGTTGCGGACAAGTACTGTCGGTTTCATCCAAAATGGCCGGTAAGTCCGGAAAATGCCCGAAGTGCCAAAAGCCGCTCAAGATTCCGGCGGCGAAATCACCAAACAATCCGGCCGCAGCAAAGACAGTTGCCAAGTCCGCCCAAGGGGCCTCGGCTGGGACCACGCGAGCTACGGCGGGGGCGACAGTAGGCGGGCTCGAGTCGCTGTTTGACGAAGCCGGACTCGTTCAACAGTCAGGCCCCAAATGCCCGGATTGCTCGGCCGCCATCAAGCCCGGAGCCAAGGTCTGCACGAACTGCGGCCTTAATTTTGAGTCAGGAGAGAAAATTGCTGGCTTTCAGGCCAGATCTGCCGGACAAGAGTTCGACAACCTTTACCTTCAAGCTGCCTCGGAGAACATGAAACGTGACCTCCAAATGGATCAGCGCCGCGACAAGGCGTCGATGCCTTGGTGGGTCATCATGTCTTTCTTGATTGGAACGCTCACGTTGTGCGCGGCTGGCGTTGTTATCGTGGATGGAAACATCGGTACGCCGCAGCCGGAAAACACTCTGGTCGGCAAGGTCCAGCGGTGGCCTGTGTTCACGACGCTGGGACTGACTGCTCTGATCACTGGTTTGGCGATTACGATTTTTGCTCATCTAGATATCACTGCCTTCGGCTTCCGGCGGAGTTGGAAGCAGGGGTTGGCCTGCCTGGTATTGCCGTTGCTCTACTCTTTCGTTTACGGCATCCTCAATTGGGTGGATAACAAAGCACCGGTGAAGGCGATCATGATGGCGTTGGTCTTCATTGCCCTGGGGGTTTTCCTGGTTCTTCAAGGCGGTGGATTCGGGCTTGTCATTAACGCTTTCCGCTAACGCCCGGGAAACCAGCGATTGGCGCAAATCCCCATCTTTCGCCGATCGCAGGTTTTGGGTATCCACATCGCATGCTGTGAGGGCGGTTGATGGGAGTAAATTGGGACCTGCAAGAATCGTTGAGATCGTGCGGGCCCAAGTTCCGTGGGTCCGATGCCTGTTTCGTGTACGGCAAAACTACAATATTTGCCCCGAGCGAACGAATGCCTGCTAATCGGCCATTGTGATCGTCCGGTCGCCCAGGCCTCCCGGAGGAAATGCTTGTCAAGAAGGGAACTCACCATGGACCCATCCCCGCTACCCGTATTCAAGAGTTCGCCTTGGCGGGCCATTCAAAACGTGATATCGACTCCCAATTGGGTGGGTAATGTGCTCTGGCTTTCGCTGACTGCCTTGGCAAGTTCGATTTTCATCGGGTATATCGGAGTCTTTGGCTACGGCGCGGAACTCATCAAGAGGAGAGCCGGACGTCCTGAAAACCCGCCCGTCGATATCGATTCCGAGCGATTGGGCGACTATTTTTCGCAGGGGATCTGGGCCTTTCTCGTATTCATGGTGGCACAGGTTGTCGCATCGATCATCATTCTGGTGCCCATAGCGCTTATTGTGGGCGTCATCGCAGCCGTCGCGGCAGCAACCAACGAGGAAGCCCTGGTGGGCGGAACCGTAATCCTAATGATACCCATCGTATTTCTGGTGTCGGTGGGCCTGTATCTGGCGGTCACGCCGTTTCTGATTCGGGCCATGGTCTGCCAGGACTTCGCAAAATCCTTTGATTTGGGCTGGTGTCTTGGGTTTGCCCGTCTGATGGCCGGCGAAATGATCGGATCCGGCATCATCTTCGCACTTCTTGGCGCGGCGATCATGTTGATTGGCTACCTGGCCCTCTGTGTTGGGGCTATTCCCGCTAGTGGTATCGTCGTGGGGGGCTACGTAAACCTGTTGGCTCAGTGGTATGAAATATATCTGAGCAAAGGCGGGATACCTGCGGCGGATCCGGAAGCTGATGATATCGTCGAGGCCTCGGTAGTCTCCTAGCGGCAGACAATCCCTCGCGATCTCCCGAGGGTGAGCGATTGAATGGCACACGGTGACACACGTTATCGATGTACCACATAAGTCGGTGGTAGGAGACGAGTTGCCGGCTTCAATCTCCAACGAATGCCGGTCAGCGGTTAAACTAAGGCAGCGCTTGCTGGTAATGGTATGCTTGTCGCCAGCGCATTGAGCCGCCGGCAACATCAGGCCATGCTGCCAGGGATTTCTATCTGTGCCTGATCTTTGGTCGCCATGCGATTGCTTCACCGTCTTCGTTTTTAATCCTCGCCGCTTCTCTTACCGTCTATGGTATCTATGGTTTCTAAGTTTTTCGGGTTTCTCGGCGTGGCGCCTTTCGTCTATCTCTGTGCTGGCTTATCCGGGTGCAGTCGCAGCAACCAGGAGCCGTTTGATCTCAGCCAGGCGACCTATGTCGGCCGTGACAACTGCGTAGCTTGCCATCAAGTGCAAGCCGAGTTGTATCGCGGCTCGCATCACGACATGGCGATGCAGTTGCCAGATGAGCAGACCGTTTTGGGAAACTTTGACGATGCGACTCTCGAACATCACGGTATCGTTAGCCGCTTCTTTCGCGAGGGCGAGAAGTATATGGTCCACACGGAGGGACCGGACGGCGCTATGGCGGATTTCGAGGTCAAGTATGTGTTTGGTCTAGAGCCTCTGCAGCAGTACATGATCGAGTTCCCCGCTCCCAAACAGTCCGGTACCGAGGCTGGGCAGTTGGGGGTCGACGTGCCGCGGGTGCAAGTGCTGCGGCTGTGTTGGGATACCGTCGCAGGCGAATGGTTCTATCTACCGCCGCCAGATGTGCCCGAAAAACTGGAACCCAATGATGACTTGCATTGGACGGGCGTCGCGCAGCGTTGGAACAATATGTGTGCGGACTGCCACAGTACGAACTTTAAGAAGAATTTTGTTCCGCCCGACCACCAAAGCGTCATGGCATCCATGCGCGACACTGCAGACAATGATGGAAATGCTGCGACCATGCGAATGGCAGATGCGGGGGCCTATCATTCCTCTTTTTCCGAGATCGATGTGTCGTGCGAGTCCTGTCATGGTCCCGGCAGCGTGCACGTCGAGTTGGCGCAGAAATGGTTTCCGGGATGGAGTCGCGAGCGCGGTTATGGTTTAGCCAACTTGAAGCTGACCGCGGAAAATCAGATCCAAGCTTGTGCCCCATGCCACAGCCGTAGAAACGTCGTGCAGGCAGGCTTTCAAGCCGGTGATCATTTCTACGACTTCTACTCGAATCAATTGCTAACCGAAGGGGTCTACTACCCCGACGGACAAGTTTTGGATGAAGACTACGTGCACGGTTCGTTTATTCAAAGCAAGATGTACCACAAAGGCATCAAGTGCTCGGACTGCCATGACCCGCACACGGCGCGATTGCGTCACGATGGAAACCAGGTTTGCACTTCC
>JANSWS010000582.1 GCA_024743355.1 bacterium | reverse complement strand
ATTTTTGGGTTGAACGTGTCTTTGTCAACAAATTCAACGCGCGTGCCTCTTCGGAGGTTCGATCTTCAAGGAGCTTTTTTCTACATTTAGCCGAAAAACCAAGTCTCTTTCGCTTAAAAAACAGACACTAGCTACGCTCGCCAGAGCGTGGAAAGTAGCTACGCTCGCCAGAGCGTGGCCCCCGAGCGTCGACAGATCGCAGCGACGTATTAATCCACCGTCTGGCGACGGTAGCTACGCTCGCCAGAGCGTGGAAAGTAGCTACGCTCGCCAGAGCGTGGACCCGGAGCGTCGACAGATCGCAGTGACGTATTATCCACCGTCTGGCGACGGTAGCTACGCAGGCTCCGCTGTGCAGACTGTCACCCATGGGCCGCGGTTTTGTTATCATCTTGGATTGCTTATCCCACCCCTGCCCCAACTGTGAGGAGTCTTCATGAAAGTCTTAGCTTTGTCTCGCTTCATGGCTGTCGCCTGCGTAGCCTGTTTGGCCTCCGCTGTTCATGCCGAGGTATCCCTGCCGAACATCTTTGGTGATCACATGGTGCTGCAGCAGCAGCAACAGAACAAGATTTGGGGAAGAGCCTCTTCGGGCCAAGAGGTGACGGTATCGATTGACGATCAAGTCAAGACGACGGAAGCGGACGCCGATGGCGATTGGAGTGTGATGATCGATCCACTTCCCGTTGGTGGGCCTTATCAACTGACGGTCGAAGCTGACAACAAGATCGTTATCGACGACGTGCTGGTTGGCGAGGTTTGGATCTGCTCCGGGCAGTCGAACATGGAGTGGCGAATCAACAACTCCAACGATCCTGATCTGGTCAAGGCTGCGGCCAACTATCCAGAGATTCGTATGATCAACTTTCCCAATACCGGTAGCCAGGAACCCATTTGGACGCACGATGATTCCAATTGGATGGTTTGTTCTCCCGATACGGTTGGTGAATTCTCAGCCGTTGGCTATTTCTTCGGGCGTCAGCTGTACAACACACTGGGCGTACCGATTGGGCTGATCAACAACGCGTGGGGCGGCTCAGCTGCGGATGCGTGGATTAATCGAGAATTGCTGGAAAGCAATGATGACTACAAGCCGACGATGGATCGCTGGCGAGCCATGGAGAGCGAGTATGAAACGCTCGCGGCGAAAGCCGATTTGGACCAGAATCAAACGAAACGCAAGAACGATCTGACGCGGCAGATGACAGGCAACCAACGGCCGGCCAATATCTACAACGGTGTGTTGAAATCGCACCTGGGCTACGGAATTCAAGGGGCAATTTGGTACCAAGGCGAATCCAATGCCAGTCGCGCTTACCAGTATCGCGATTTGTTTCCCATGATGATTCAGAACTGGCGTGACGAGTGGGGCGAGGGAGATTTTCCTTTCTATTGGGTTCAGTTGGCGGATTTCCGAGCTGAAAAGTCGGAACCAGCCGACAGCGATTGGGCCGAGTTGCGGGAAGCGCAGACGATGACCATGGACCGTTTGCCGAATACGGGACAAGCGGTGATTATCGATGTGGGCGAGGGCAAGGACATTCACCCACGTAACAAGCTCGTGCCCGGTCAACGTCTGGCAAGATGGGCATTGGCCAAGGTGTATGGGCTGGATCTTGCCTATCAGAGTCCGACTTACGTCGGAATGGAGAAAGGCGAAGGTTCCATCATTCTTTCCTTTGAGCATGTTGATGGCGGCTGGCGTCCCTTCGATGTGAACGAGCCAATTGGGTTTACCATTGCGGGTGAAGATGGCAAGTTTGTTCCGGCCGAAGCCAGGATTCTGGATGATAAGCTGAGTATTGAGGTTTCCAGCGAGCAGGTAAAGAATCCGGTTGCAGTTCGTTACGCATGGGCAGACAATCCCGTGTGCAACATGTTTGATATGGTGGGGCTGCCTCTTACGCCGTTCCGAACGGACGATTGGGCGGGCGTAACCGCGGAAAGCAAGTAGCTTTCGCCATTCGGCCCCCGCAGCTCGTTCTGGCGAGCCCGGCGGAAGGAAGCAATTTGTCGAGCTTAATATGGTCAGTATCGCGCGAGAGAACTTTGAAGCAGCATGATCTTCTTCCTGTACGCGCTCATTCTCTTGGTTCTCTCCGCGATTCCCGTGCTGTTGATCGGACGCAATCTGGCAGCCTTTAAAACTGCCAGCCAGCAAAGTGTCGGCGAACCTCCCGGCATATCGGTGCTGATTCCGGCCCGGAATGAAGCAGCCGGTATTCGAGATACTTGCCGGCGCGTGCTGGAAAACGCGTATCCGTCTTTTGAGCTGATCGTGTTGGACGACCATTCCACCGATCAAACAGCCTCTCTGGTCAAGCAGATGCAGGCGGAGGATTCGCGGGTGAGGCTGGAAAGTTCTCAGCCGCTGCCCGAAGGCTGGAATGGCAAGCAATTTGCTTGCTGGCAGTTGTCGCAATTGGCGCGTCACGATCTGCTGCTTTTCTTAGACGCGGATGTCAAAGTCGAAGCGGATTGCCTGCATAGAATTGCGGCCGAGATGCACCGAGCTGAAGTCTCGCTGTTGAGCGGATTTCCTGCCCAGCGGACCGAGACGTTGCCGGAACAGATGTTGATTCCGATGATGTACTATGTGCTTCTGGGATATTTGCCATTCGATCAGATGCGGGGTTCCACGCGACCGGAATTTGGGGCCGGATGCGGGCAAATGTTTCTGGCCGATCGGGAATCCTATTTCCAATGCGGCGGCCATCAGGGGATTCGTTCTTCCCGGCATGACGGCATCAAGTTACCACGCTGTTTCCGTGAGGCCGGTCTAAAGACGGATCTGTTCGATGCGTCGGATATCGCCGAAGTCAGAATGTACGTAGGATTTTCCGAAGTCGTAAACGGCGTGATGAAGAATGCGACGGAAGGGATCGCCAACGCGAAACTGATCTGGATTTTCAGTGTTCTGCTGCTCGGCGGTTGTGTCCTACCGGTATTTTCACTGGCGCATGCCATCTATTACGGCTGGTGGCACTCAGGCTGGTGGAAGATGCTCGCCGTGGCTCTGTTGGCTGTGGCATCGCTGAACAGCTTCATTGGAGGCTGGAGGATTATTCGGCGTTTCTGTCGTCCCAAATGGGTTTGGGTACTGCAACCGATCTCGGTGCTTTGGTTTGTGTGCCTGCAATGGCTGGCTTTCTTCCGCGAGAAATTGGGCGTTCGGCCAGTCGCCTGGCGGGGCCGTGTGAACTAGGCGTGATCAGCCAATTCGCCCTGGGCAGAAGCAAAAGATTCCTGGTAGATACGATCATGGCTGATCTTATCAGCCGTTCGGCGTTAGCCGCGGTTCTACCGCGTTGGACGTAATCGCGGGTTGGTCACCCATTTGAAGACAGTTCGTCCAGGGCAAAAGCCGAGATTGCCAGCCCAGCGGAATGTGTCGATCACATGCTTCGCGGGATGGCTTCGTGTTGGGCAATTCGTTATTAAGGATCGATAGCACCTTCGAGAACCGGAGCCAACGCTCAGCGGCTAATTTGATCAAGGCTGAACTTATCAGCCGCGGTTTTACCGCGTTGGACGCAGTCGCGGGTTGGTCACGCATTTGAAGCCAGTTCGTCCAGGGCAAAGGCCGAGATTTCCAGCCCAGCGCAATGTGTCGAT
>JANSWS010000816.1 GCA_024743355.1 bacterium | reverse complement strand
GTTTCTGCTCTTCGGGTATCTCTTCAAGATAGCCCGTTTTGTCGCCCGCCCCCACGCCTCCGACAAATGGCTCCTCATCTATACCCAGGAATTTGCACACTTTGCGAAGCTTCCGCTCGGGATCATGCAACAAGGCTTCGTACTGAATTTCGAGAAATCTCTCAGAGCCCCGCAATAGCTCCACCTCTCGCATTAAATCCGCCCAAGCTCTTGCCGCTTGAATTGGATTGTTTGCCATTGGTTTGTTACGCACAGAGTGCCGTGCTCTCTTTTTTGAAGCGTAGACCGCACGTCCATCGCGATAAATATGAAGAAAGTGTGCTTCGGGAAACAGAGCTTTATATCTGTTGACGTAGTTAATGTTTCCATGCTTAAAAACACAAACTGCCGCATTTGGGTTGAGCCCGTTCACAACATCTTCAAGTAGCAGCTTGGCGAAATCTTTCCGGCGACATGAACTGCTTAGGCGACGAAATCCTTCTATTACTTTATTTCGGTCAATTCTCCAATTACGCAACTTGACATCGTTTGATATAGCGTCGAGGGCCGCCCGCACATCATCTTCACATAGTGCTTTCGCTGGAAGAGAGAAAATGTGAGCAAACAGTTCGCCCTCTATAGTTACGGCGACTTTCGGATGCTTAGCCAGCAACGAAGCGAATAATGTCGAACCCGATCGGTCATCGTAGAGGAGGATCGCGATTTTCTGGTGAGATGTAGAGATTGCAGCTGCCATCGGAATTCCAGGCGGGAATTACACTACGAACGACGCGTGAAAATTGAATCCGAACCCCTCATCTCACACCAAGGCGATCCGGCTCGCCCTGCGAAAACGGTCTGGCCTCGCCAGTTAAGAATCGGACAGATCCTCATTGAACCCACCACTCTCGCTTGGCTGGGCGGATGGCTTCGTTGGAGAACGCTCCCACCATCGGATTCTCCCCGAACAACGCGCCGTCGAAGCTCATCCCTCCGGGGTCCAAAGTCGACGCACCGGGAATAATCGGAACGTCTTCCATCAGTCGATATGCGTCTACCCCACTGCCGCCCTGG
>JANSWS010000588.1 GCA_024743355.1 bacterium | reverse complement strand
CAGCCACTCGGGTGATTTCCAATCGTCCAGCCCCTGAGGACGAAGTGACGCCTATCCACGGCGACTCGTGATGCTCATGGAGTTTCGCATTTTCCGTATTCTTCGGTTTGTTCGATTTCTCCCGGTCTGACTGGTTTGAGTCCTCCGTTTGACGATTGGGTTGGCCGCTTCTCTCTTCCGCATCTGCGGCTTGGGTGGGCCTTCCCTGAAATCGAAGCCCCAACCAATCTAGGGCCGGCTCGTACTCTAATTCGCGGGTAGAGTAAATTGCTCGGTCAAGCCACTCACTCAAGTCGACACCTGCCACTTCGCTGGCGATATCCTTGACATCTTGGTTGGTAAAGCCTTTCTCCAGGGCGAACCGCTGGTAAAGCAGCCGCATCACGTCATCCAGCGAGCGACTATTCTCGGACGCACGTCGGATTTTGATATCCAGCAAGAACGCAACTACTGCACCTTTGGTGTAGTAACTGATGGAAGTGTTGCGAGAGTTTTCATTGGGCCGGTAAAACTTTATCCAAGTATCGTGTGATGACTCGACCAGGCTCTGCTTCTCTCGTCCGGGGGTAGTTTGCAGACCTGCGATCTGCGAGGACAGGTCCGCAAGATATTCGTCACGAGTTGTGAGCCCGCAGCGAGCCAATGCCAGTGAGTCGTAATAGCTGGTCACGCCTTCGGCCACCCATAACTCATCAAAATAATTTTCTCCCAAGTAGTCGTAGTTCATCAATGCAGCGGGACGTAAGCGGCGCACATTCCATGCATGGAAAAACTCGTGGCTCACTAGTCCCAGCCAACGCTGATAGCTACGGGGAGAACCAAAGCTCCAACGACTGGTCATCATCACCGTGGAATTATCGTGTTCTAGCCCGCCGCCGCTTTCTGTAATCAGGTTCAGGAAATAGTAGCGGTCATAGGGCACTTCATCCCACATGCGTTGATGTTCGGTTACGATCTTCGCTACATCCGCCGCTGCTCGCTCCCCATTCCACAAGTCCTCGCCGCCCTGGTTGACCAGAAAGTGTGTAACGCCTCCCACCTCAAACGGATACACTTTCGGGGTACCGACGAGAATCGGGGAGTCTACGAGCTCGTCGTACGATTCGGCGACAAAAGTATGTGGCTTGTCAGCCGACCTGCGCATTGACGACACGGACTGTTGCCAGCGATTGCCGAATTCGAGTGTGACCTGATGCTGGGCTTCCATACGCTCTCGACAGGTCAAGAAAGTAGCTGCTCCATTCAGAATCGCAAACTCAGCGTCGACGAAGTTCGTTCTGACTGACATTTCATTGCAGTACACTCTGTAATGCACTTGGATCGGGTCGGTCGAATCCGTCTCAACCTGCCACTCGTTTTTTGACTGCTTGCGAATCTCCAGGGGTTGACCATCTTTCGAGTTGGCTCGCACGGAATCGATATGCTGGGCGTACTCCCGCACCAAATACGACCCCGGAGTCCAGACGGGCAAGAACAGTGTCACCGTTTGAGCCTCCGCCGGTTGCAGTTCCAGTTCGACATCGATGTAGTGGGCCTGCGCGTCGTCGAATGTTACTCGGTAAAGCAGACTGTCATCCGAGTAGCCAGATTGCCCCCCACAAAAAAGTACGCATACAGACGCTCTCATAAAGCGGTTAAGCACGCGGCAACACATTCCCTGAGTAACTGTTGAAAAGTCGTCAGGCCAGAACCGCCACGTCAAGCAATTATCTATACAGCAGAGACTTGCGAAGCAAAGATTGATAAGACAGCGACTTCGCGTACAGAACTCGGCGACTGACCTATGAGGAAACGGCATGAGGCTTCCACCCGAAGAAGACAAAAATGACGGTACTACGCCCCATTATGCTTCGCAATCAACTTCATGCCAGCATCGTTCGCACGTGGTGTTTAATTAACTGGCTTGGCTGGGGCCATACGGCAAAGAACGCAGATGGGCACTCACTTGCCCATCCGAGTAAGGGCCGAGCGGAACGGAGTTGATCATGGAGAATCACGCGGCAAGTGTACGAGCTGCATGCGACAAGAAGCGATTAAGCCAACTGGAGGTTAATCCTAACCCAAGCCGAATCGCCCACCCGTGCTGATGAGTGTTATGATTGGTTTTGTTGATGAGGCCATGCGGCGGATGTCCGGTGTTTGATTCCGCCGGGACGTTGCTATTTCTTGACCAAGAATGCCATGACGCCCATAACGCTAAATATGAAAAATTACCCACACGAGCCGCGTGACATCTTGGCCCAACTGATTCGGATACCAAGCGTCAATCCGATCGGGAATTCCGCGGACCTATCTGTCTGCTACGAGCATCGCATGAGCGATTGGCTGGAAGAGTTTTTTCGGTCGATTGGAGCGGAATGCGAGCGCATCTCGGTTGCCGAAGTTGCTGGTGTGGGAGCTGGCGGTAAACCGATCGTTAGGCAAAATGTCTTGGCCAAATATGATGCGGGGCCGGGTCGGCCGACAGTTCTCTTAGATGCACACCAGGATACCGTGCCGGTGGCAGGGATGAAGGCTGCCTTCGACCCACAAGTGCGCGACGGGCGCATGTACGGGCGCGGAGCCTGCGATGTCAAAGGTGGAATGTCGGCCATGTTGGCCGCTTTCGCCCGGCTACGCAGCGAGCGGCCTGGCAGCGCCGCTAGTGTCGTCCTCAGCTGCTCGTGCGACGAAGAAGCTAGTGCACTAGGCGTACGGGATTTGGTGGGGTACTGGTCGGCCTCCACGGGACCATCCAAGCTGCTCCGCGATGCTCCGCAAGCCTGCATCGTCGCCGAGCCCACGGAACTCGATGTCGTTGTCATGCATCCTGGCGTGTTGCGTTTTCGCGTGCGCTCCGAAGGTATGGCTTGCCATGCTAGCGATCCGAGCCGAGGAACGAATGCAATTTACGCGATGCGACCGGTGCTGGAGTATTTTCAAATCCTGGCCGAAGCGCTGCGTGAAGACTCACCCAGCGATCCGCTCTGTGGATCGGCCGCTGTCAGCGTGGGCATGATCCACGGCGGTACGGCGGTCAATATCGTACCGGCGGAATGCTGGATCGATGTGGATCGACGGATGATTCCCGGTGAGGATCCCGAGCAAGTGTGGAAGCAAATCGAGTGCGATCTTTTGAAATACAAAAACGTGTACTGCGAAGCACCCTGGTTAGCTGTGCCGCCGCTGGACGATAGTGTAAACGGTCACGTTGCCGATGCAATGTTGCGCGCCGCCGAGGCGGCAGGCGCTCACGGCTCGCGGAAGTTAGGCGTCGCCTACTGCACCAACGCCTCAACGGTTGCCGCTGCCGGTATTCCGTCTATTGTGTTTGGTCCAGGTTCTATTACACATGCCCATACAAATGATGAGCAGATCGACCTTGGGCAACTCGACATCGCCGCCCAAGCCTATTACGACTTTTGTGTAGACTTTGGCAGGTATGGTGCCTAATACAGTACCCATCACGCTCCAGCGTCAACGTCGATGGTACAATCCATGTCTGCAACAGGAGTAGTAGGAATGAATTTGTGTCATGATCGAAATGCTCGGCGGCATCTCTCTCGGCGGCAGTTTTCTTCCGTGGCGGGTGTTG
>JANSWS010000551.1 GCA_024743355.1 bacterium | reverse complement strand
AGTAGCAGCTCCGCGTAAGAAACGGCTGTTTCCAGCGCGAAAGGTCAGCTCACGGCGTCGATAAACCGGCGACTTTTGCTGCTCGGACTCAAGAGCAATCTACCTGCGGGCCATCACCAAGCTTCGTCCGCTTGCTGGCGGATGTTCCAACCGGGCGACGAAGCCCTCGGCAGAACCGAAGTCGTTTGCCCGGGGCTGATATGTTCCACCGCCTACGGGCCGAAAGCGTACGAGCTTTGTACCGATTCAGCCCACTTGATCCCCATTTTCCTTGTCGGCGGGCTGTCGCCTGTCACTAGCATCGCCAATTTTGGCCGGGCAGGAAAATGAGGGGCAAAAAAATGAGGGCATCTTGCTTGGGGGCAGACCACTTCATCGGCCAAGTCTGGCCTTAAGGGCCCGATACGTTTCAGCCCAGGGCCGAGCGTCGCGGCTTAGCCGCAGAGCGTCGCCATGGAATTGAGGCTTCTATCTTGCTGCAGGTCGAGGGTAGGTCTCCAGGATCCGTCGCAACTCGTCTACTTTGGCTGGCATTTTGGACGCCAAGTTTTCAATTTCAACAGTTCCTTGCGAGTAATCATACAGCTCGTATTCGGCTGGTTCACTGCTTCCCTGCCTCTGCCATTCGACCAGACGGTAGCGATCTGTGCGTATGGCTCTGCCCAATTTTGCTTTAGGGTACACGTGGTAAGCGTGATCTCGCACACGTGAGTCGGCAGAGCGCAAAACGGGAACCAGACTGAGGCCATCCAGTCGCTGGGGGACATCGGGTGCGGGTAGGCCGGCGAGTTCAGCCAAGGTGGGGAACATATCGACACTTTCCGCCAATTGTCCCGTGGTCGCACCCGGCTGTGTTACGCCGGGAGCTCGAATGAGTAAAGGAATGTGCGTGGCCTGCTCGTAATTCGTATGCTTGGTCCAAATGCCGAGGTCGCCCAGGTGAAAACCGTGGTCGCCCCACAGAACAACAATTGTATTATCCGTAAGCTCGAGCTGATCTAACTCCTGGATGACCTTGCCAATTTGGGCGTCCACGAAACTGGTGCTTGCATAATATCCATGGATCAGATCTTTCTTCAGCGATTCGCTGAAAGTGGCAGAACCCTCTTCGGGGACCGGTTTGTAATTAGCGATTTCGCCTCCTCGCTTATGAGCAACTCTGGGAGAGTCGAGAGGCAGCTCTTCAATCGCCGGCATGGGCAGAGAGTTGGGATCGTACAGATCCCAATACTTCTTCGGAGCACTGAAGGGCAGGTGCGGTCGGGCGAAGCCCACTGCCATGAAGAATGGTGTGGCGTCATCCTCCCTCCGCAACTTGGCTGCCCGCAATCGGCGGATTGCCTCAGCAGCTACTCGGCCGTCGGCATAGGCTTCGTCCGTAACATCCGGAGACTCGAAGGCTGCCCCTCGCGGAAGTGATTTGATCCGACCCAATTGTTGATTCGTAAAAAAGGCCTCTTCACGAGTAAGCTGACCGCCGTCCGTACTGGCGGGGTCTAGGTATTCAATGACTTTCTCGTGATAGTGTGGGACGGAGAACGACTCGGGGTCTCCCAGATTGCCGTGTCCGATGTGGAATACCTTTCCCAATGATTCCGTGCGATAGCCGTGCTTGGCGAAATACTGTGGCATGGTGACCGCATCGGGAAGAAGCTCACGCAGTTGGCTCCCCAAGCCGTAGAGCCCGGTCGTGGTTGAGTGAGAACCTAGCATGAGTGTGAACCGGGATGGAGCGCAGACAGCTTGATTACAGTAAGCATGGTCAAAACGCATGCCGCTGCGAATCAATTCATCCAGATTTGGCGTACGGGCAACCGGATCGCCATATGCCCCGATCGCCGGCTTTAAATCATCTACCAAAATTAGCAGAACATTCGGTTTCGCCGAGGCGACGCCCTGCGTATGTTCCCGGTCCGAAGTGGTATTTCCGCTGGCCCGAAACTGCGGCAAAACCCACTGCACAGAAAGGCACAGGAACACAAGTAAAGTCGTATTGTAGGGATGAGAATTGCGCTTCATGATGGGATGAGTTAAGCTAGGGCTGTTGGGCAGGTGCTCGGTGGTGGAGCCTCCATTATGGACTAGGTATACGGTTCGCGAAACCGAGCTAGCTTCGCATGTCGTACCGGGGTTTAAATCTGGCAGTTCCGCTGGGGAGCTGGTGTCAATTTATTTCTGTAATTTGACGGTAACCACTCGAAGGTAATCGAGTTCCAGGTTGTCGAAAATTGTCGCAGGATTACTTCAGATCCTTGTTCGCTGACGATGTCGAACCCACCAACCATCACAGTGAACAACAAATACGCCATTGCGTGATCGATCGCAAGAATACTCAGGGGACTCGCGGAGCTGGACAGCAATACCACGAACGCATGTGGACCGCTATCGCAACATGCAAAAAGCAGAATCGCAGTTTCTTCGCATTTCTACTCGAATCGATTACCGCCAAACACAACCGTCAGGCTGCACCTACGCTACTTTGAGTCTAGAGTCGTAGGCGTATCTAAATCGTACTCGTACTCAGCGAAGCGGTACTCGTACTCCTACTCGATAACTAGACGTCGAGTGCGAGTACGAGTACCATCGCAAGCAATTGAGTACGAGTAAGGAAATTCAAGGAAAGAACTGTGCGAGCGGATAGCGAGAACGGTTACAAAGATTCTAAGAGCGAACAAAGTTAGCGTGGGAAGACATCGTGATTCGGCTTAAGGATGTATGCAAGAGCTATAACCGTGGACGCGGTGAAGTTCATGCACTGGACAAGGTCAGTTTTGAGATTGGCCAAGGCGAACGCGTTTCACTTTTAGGACGCTCTGGTTCCGGTAAGACCACTCTGCTAAACCTTTTGGCTGGCTTGGATCGCGCAAGCTCAGGTGAGTTGGAAGTGAACCAGCAAGACTTGGTGAGTTGCTCTTCGGTTGAATTGGATCGTTATCGTCAGCAGACTGTGGGAGTTGTTTTTCAGCAATTTCGATTGGTTAAACATCAAACGGCATTTCAGAATGTTGCTCTGCCTTTGATGTTTGCCGGTTTGAGTCGAGCCAAACGTAGGGAACGCGTGCTGGAGTGCCTAAAGTTGGTTGGGCTCGACGATAGGGCTGGTCATCGCCCGACGGAGATGTCCGGAGGAGAACAGCAACGTGTCGCAGTGGCACGCGCTATCAGCAGTCGTCCGAAGCTGTTGCTGGCGGATGAACCCACCGGCAACTTGGACTCCAGGAATGCCGAGCAGATCATGGATTTGTTGATTACTGTGCAAGCGGAAGTGGAGACAACTTTGCTATTGATTACGCATGACGAGAACTTGGCGGGACAATACACGAAAAGAATTCTGCGTTTGAGCGATGGACGCCTGCAGCAGGACACAGGCCTGACGCTGGCATCCGAGCAATCGGATTTGGATTCATGAGTTTGTGGGATCTCATCGGCTGTGCCTGGCACAATTTGTGGGTCCGCAAGCTTCGCACCGGACTCAATTTGATTGGCATCGTCATTAGCTGTTTGCTGCTGCTGAGCACAATGGCGGCTGCGAAGGGTATACAGTTGGCCATCGAGAGGTTTGTACAGAACTCTCCAGAGGCTCTCCGCTTTCGGATTGTGCCCACCTACGATGCATCCGCGCAACCACCTGAAGCCGCCTTGGCGATCGACGCCTCCATGTCAGAAGATCGCAAGCTGCGGATGAGGTCGATGCTCTTGCGACAATGGAAGCAAACGAATCTCCCGAGACCGAGCGTCATAGATTTTGAGCGTTTGGAGCAGTTGTTAAGCATCGAACACATCCGAGATATCTCACCTGAAATGCAATTCAATTGTGTATTTCAGTTGGAAGGGCAGGAGCAGTCGGCGATGATTCGCGGCACTTCGAATCTGGACGTGGAGCTGGCATCGCGAGTCGTGATGGGGGAAACTCTTGCCCAGGCAGGCGGTGAGGGGTTGTTGCTGCATGAAGCACTGGCGTTCGAGATGGGCCTACGATCAGATGCCGAGCTCGCCTCCTTGCTGGGTAAATCGATCAGTGTGCAATTTCGACAGACACGCGATCCGTTTCAAATCTTTGCCTCCGATCTCGCCCGACTCAGTCCTGCAGATCAGGGGCTGTTACTGGATT
>JANSWS010000635.1 GCA_024743355.1 bacterium | reverse complement strand
GAGAACATTGTCATCGCAACGCGCGAAGACCCACTGGTCTCTCAGCCGGCACCCTTTTCGGACGGCACGACCGAAATCGTGCCACGCACCTCGATAGATATTGCTGAAAGCGGTGGCCAGTATCAGGTCTGGCCGCAGGGCATGACCGTGGGCGAATTGGCCAACGCACTCAATTTGCTGGGCGTTTCCCCGAATACTATGATCACAATCATGAGCTCGCTCCGTAATCAGGGTGCTTTGCAAGCCGAGCTAATCATCGAATAACGAACGAAGGGCATGCATTGTGAATGGATTCTCAGCAGACCTGTCTTCAGCCATCGGAAATTCAAACATTGGGCATGCGAATCATCTCGCGGGTCCAGCTCAAGTCGATACGGTAGCCTCGGAATTTGAGGGCCTATTCATGTCTCTGCTACTGAAGGAGATGAGAAGCTCTCTGGGCGAAGGCGGATTATTTGGAGGCGATTCGAGCGATACATACGGCGGAATGTTTGACCTCTTTCTAGGGCAACAGCTAGCCCAAACAAAGCCGCTGGGAATCGGGCAAGTTTTAATGCAACAGTACCGCGCGCACGCAAATACTATTCCATCAAATACCGGCGAAGGCAGTCGAGCTCCGTCCACAGAGAAAACGTCCTTCACCGCGTGATCTTCATAGCCTTGCCATTTACCGCTCGGGGGCATCCATGAACCTTGACACACATACATTGCTGCAATCTCAACTCAAGCAACACCTGAGGGCAGAAATGCAACTGGCGGATCTGTTGGCAGACTTTAGCCAAGCGTTGTCGAAGGCTGTAAAGAGTTCCGGAATCCGCGGCCCGAAAGAAGATTCCCTGCAGGAGTTGGAGCCTCTCAAAGCTGAACTGACGCGAGCTTCGAACAGCCTGCGTCAATCGCGGCAAGAGCTGATCGATGCGGCTCGCAAGGTTATCGGTAGGGAGGACATCCAGAATCTAAAGGAGATCATTGCTCACATGCCGGATCCCGATCGCGAAGTTCTGGAGAATGCGCGGCGTTCCGCACTGCAACGTGCCTCGCTTGCACAGGCAGAGCTGGCGGGTAATCACCTTTGCCTGGTGTACGCCGGCGAGTTCTACCATAGGCTGACCTGCGAAATTCTGGACGTCGACACTGCCATTAAGCCCTACGACGTTCAAGGAAATTCCGCCCAGCCACCGACAGGCAATATTGTTAGAAGGGCTTGTTAGCCATGTTGAACTTCAACCACGGACTGTCTGCGCTGAGATCCAGCCAGTTGGGACTGGAAGTCATTTCCAACAACATTGTGAATGCCAACACAGAGGGATATCATCGTCGCAATATTCATTTGACGGAGTTGCAGCCCAACTGGATAAGCGGATTTCGCATCGGCAGTGGCGTCGCTGTGGGACATATTGAAAGCGTACGCAATCACATTACCGAATCTGCGCTGACCGAGGTCACTTCCGATCTAAGCCGTGTCGACCAGCAAATCAATATCGAATCGCGGGTCGAATCCACTTTTCTAAATGGCGGGCAAAGTCTCAGTAGCGATATTGATGCTCTGTTCGCTGACATTTCACGCTTGACATCAACTCCGGATGAGCCCGCACAAAAGTCGGCTGTCATTGCTGCTGCAAGCAAACTGGCCGACGGAATCCAACGTGCAGCAGCACAACTTGCCAGCCTCAAAACCAGCCTTCGATTTCAAATTCAGCAAGAAGTCGAATCCCTCAATGTGGACATGCGGGCCCTTTCCGAAACCAATTCCAGAATCCAGACCTCACTGAATCTGGGGCGTCAGGCGAGCGCGGAGCTGGACCAGCGAGACACGCTGATCAACAGGATTGCTGAGAGCATCAAGATCACTCGCAGTAGCTTCAACGAAAGAGATCTCGGCATTACGATCGGCCGCAGCATTGGAACTCACCAAGGCAACAAACCGCCTGTCTTTTCCGTGTCCGAAGTAGATCCCGATCGAATCGAATTCAAGATTGACGATTACGATCGCCCCGTGGACTTTGCGAGCGGCAAGTTGGTTGCTCTCCAAGATGCACATAATTCTTTGATACCGGACTATCAGCACAAACTGGACCAACTCGCGGCCGCATTGATAGCGAACTTCGATAGGATTCATGCAACGGGCGTGGGCACTGCCGGCTCCTTTGGGCAGTTGTTTGGTACCAGAGCGGTAGTCGACTCTGATTTGCCTCTAGAGCAAGCGGAAACGGCTTTTCCAGTCTCAGCGGGCAGACTGACGGTCTCAATCGTGGATGCCGACGGAAGCCGCCGTCTGGAAAGCTTGCTCGTGGATCCGACAGTAGACTCACTGTCCGATATTGCCAGCAAGTTATCGAGCATCGATGGCTTGCAAGCTAGCGTCGATCCGGCAAGCCAACTTCTGCGCATAGGCGCCCAAGCGGGACTCAAGTTCGATTTTACCGCCAATCTGGAAACACACCCCAAGCAGGAGCAGGTCAGCGGAACCGCTCTGCCAACCCTCTCGGGACGCTATGACGGCCAAGACAACCAACAACTGCGTTTCGAGGTCGTCGGTTCGGGAGAAATCGGTATCTCCGAGGGTCTACGGATTCATGTGATCTCGGAAGGGGGCGATATCGAGCGGACCATTGACGTGGGAGCCGGCTATGAACCTGGAAGTAGATTGGACATCGGTCAGGGTGTTTTCCTCAGCTTGTCCTCGGGTACTCTGCTGGACGGCGATAGCTTTTCGACTCTCTTGGTGGTTGTGCCTGACGTGTCGGGTCTTTTGGCCGCTTTGGGACTGATCGCTTTTTTTCAAGGCACAGACTCTCGGACAATTGCGGTGGACAACAACTTAGTCCGCGATCAAGGGCGCTTGG
>JANSWS010000404.1 GCA_024743355.1 bacterium | reverse complement strand
GGTCGCGAGGCGCTGCCGCATGAAGTGGAGTTGGCGACGGAATTCTTGCTGGCTGCGGGTGACAGTACAGAGTTGGCAAGAAGCCGGGTGCAGCAGCTGGTTCACGCCTTGTTCGCTTGTTTGGACTTCAGGTATTTGGATTGATCCATGAAACAATACACCCATGCGTACCACAAACCGACACTATCACGTCGGCAGTTGATGGCGCAATCCGCTTGTGGATTTGGTTCGCTGGCAGCTTTGGCCACCTTCGGTCGGATCGCTCAGGGCGATGCAGGCCAGGGATTGTCGCAGCTGCATCATGCGGCCAGAGCCAAACGCGTCATATTTCTGTTCATGCAAGGCGGCGTCAGCCAGGTGGATTCCTTTGACTACAAACCGCAACTGCAAACCGAACATGGTCGCGAGTTAACGTTTGATGATGCTCGCCAACTGGCCAAGACAGGCAAACGCACCAAGCAGCGATTGATGAAATCGCCGTGGAAGTTCCAGCAATACGGTGAGACAGGCAAGTGGGTCTCGGAGCTGTTTCCTGAGACCGCCCGTCACGTGGATGACTTGTGCTTTCTGCATGGCATGCATACGGAAGGAGTTGCCCATGGCCCGGCGACTTTGTTCCTGCATTGCGGGGCGACGAATTTCATCAGGCCGTCTTTCGGTTCGTGGGTGCTCTATGGTCTGGGACCCGAGAACCAGGACTTACCTGGCTTTGTAACCATCGCACCTTCGGTCGGTAACGGAGGTCCTCGCAACTATGGCGCGGCTTTCCTGCCGCCGAAATATCAAGGCACTAAGATTGGTAGCATCGGTAGTGAGCGGCTTGAAATTGATAGCCTGACACGCGACTTGCCCATGCAGCAGCAACAGCAGCAAATGGAACTGTTGCAAGAACTCAATTCGCAGCAGATCGCCCGAAGGCAGCATCGTGACTTGGAGTTGGACGCCGCCGTTGAGTCGTTGCAGCTTGCCTGGAGAATGCAGCAGGTGGGACCCGAGGTTCTAGATCTTTCGGGCGAGTCCGCCACGACACTTGCGGAATACGGAATCGATCATCCGGTCACCCGGGATTATGGTCAAAAGTGCTTGTTGGCCCGACGTTTGTGCGAAGCTGGAGTGCGTTTTATTCAAGTCAACTACGGCGACAACTCCGCCAACCCGGCTTGGGATCAGCATTCCAATTTGCCGAAGCACGCGAACCACGCTCAAGCTGTCGATCGACCGATCTCAGCTCTACTGGCCGACTTGAAACAGCGGGGATTGCTTGAAGATACGATTGTTTGGTGGGGTGGCGAATTTGGACGGACACCATACGCGCAAGACAACGGGACAGGCCGAGATCACAATCCCGGCGGCTTCACCGTGTGGTTGGCTGGCGGAGGTTTCAAACCCGGCTTGAGCTATGGTGAGACCGATGAGTTCGGATTTCAGGCCATCCGCGGCAAGGTTCATATGCATGATCTGCATGCGACGATGTTGCATCAGCTCGGTATCGACCATGAACGATTGACCTTCGAGCATGCGGGACGTGATTTCCGTCTGACCGACGTCTACGGCCGAGTGATATCAGATGTCATCGATGCATCGGTATGAGCCCTTGATCCCTGAACTTTCGCCCGAAGCTGCTTCACCGATTCGAATCCCTGGCGAGTTGGACGTGCCCGTCACCGCCCGTATCCGTCGCTTGCTGGACCTTGCGGCAATGCAGAGACTGCGTCGCATCTCGCAGTTGGGGCTGGTTTCGCAAGTTTATCCTGGTGCTACGCATTCGCGTTTTGAACACAGTCTGGGAGTCTACCGCCTCGGGTGTCAGGTGCTATCACATCTGCTGTCCGTTGAGCAGGAATTTGCGGAGGAGATCAATGAGCAGGATGCGCTCGTTTTTTTGCTGGCCGCGATATTGCACGATGTAGGACACTGGCCCTACTGCCATCCTATCGAAGACTTGCATCTGCCTCACGTGGTGGAGCACGAGCAGCTCGCGCGGCATTGGATCTGCGACAGCGAAGTGGCCGACGTCATTGCCTCGGAGTTCGGTTTGAAGCCCCTCCAGGTGGCCGCTTTCATTGCCGCCGAACCCCAGCCGAGCCGGGCTCTTCAGGTTTTGAGGAACGTCATGGATGGTCCGGTAGATATCGACAAGATGGACTATCTCCAGCGGGACTCGTTGCACGCTGGCGTACCCTACGGAAGAAATTTTGATGTGGGCAGATTGGTTGCCTCCATGCGAATTGGCCAAGACGGCCAAAGACTGGCCATTACCGAGAAGGGGAAAACCGCCGCTGAAATGCTGGTCTTTGCCCGCTATGTAATGTTTAGCGAGGTTTACTGGCACCATGCAGTTCGCAGCGCAACCGCCATGCTTCAACGCTTGGTTTTTGAACTGGGCGAACGGCTCGATACCAGCCAATGGGCGTTTCAAAGCGATTTTGATTTCCAATCCTCGTTGCTTCATGCGGCCGCTGGAGCACCCGGACTGGCGGAATTAGCGACCGCTCTATTTGGCAGCCAAAGAAGACTCTACAAGCGATTCGCTCAGTTTAGCCATGGAGAGGATAATGGAGTCCATGCCTTGCTGGCAGGACGCCCGTTTACGCAGTTAGTCGAATTGGCGACCGAACTGTCTCTGCGCTTGAGTCGGCTTTCGGGGATCAACTTTCAAGCGACCGATCTGTTAATTGACGCCGCACCCGTCAAGAGAGAAGTGCAGTTCCGCATAAATGTGTGGGTAACCGATATAGAACAAAGGGAATTGAAGTTGGTGCCCATGTCCAGCATCTCTCCCGTGGTCAATGCGCTGGCTACGGAGCAGTTCGATCACTTTGTGAAGCGGGTTAGGGTTTACATCGCGCCCGACCGTTTGTCCCAAGTGCAGGTTAGCGTTGGGGAATTGGCAGCTTGGATTCGAGAGATTGCCAGTTCTTGGACCCCTTGAGAGAGTTAGCCGAGCGGCAGTAAAAAATTTACCAATCGTAGCTACCGTCGCCAGACGGTGGACGACCGTAGCTACCGTCACCAGACGGTGGGATCAATCGTAGCTACCGTCGCCAGACGGTGCACGACCGTAGCTACCGTCGCCAGACGGTGGACGATCAACCGTAGCTACCGTCGCCAGACGGTGGACAATCGTAGCTACCGTCACCAGACGGTGGGCGACCAATCGCAGGCCAACGTCGACCACGCCCTGGCGAGCGTGGCTTCGGGCAAGAATTCATCTGCCGCTCGCCTTCGTATAAGGCCCCGTTGATGGAACATGGAAACAGCAAGTGCATCGATCCCTGGGTTTTGGCCCTTCTGCGTTGTCCGCTGACCCACGAAGAATTGAGGGATGTGTCGCCGACGACCTTGGAAAAGCTGATTTCCAGACAATCCGCTGGTGACTTAGTGAACCATCAAGGTTTCGTTTGCCAGGAAGCGTTTGACAATGGAGTCATCAATGAATCCGCGACTTTCTTTCACCCCATGCGACACGGTGTGCTGACCCTGATGCCTGGAGAGGCTATTCCGATCACGAAGTTGAGATAGACCCGACGCAGAGCAAAGTGCATGAGAAATAATTCACGATTTGTACTGCGTGTAAACTTTGCTAATTGCTATACTCTAATCTCCCCAACGGCATCGCTATGAAGCATTTTGGCTTTGGACTTGCAAGCACGAAGCGCCAGCGAGTGTACTTGATGGCGGCGAAACTCACTCACTCGCGTTCGTGCTTGTATTTTTGGGCAAGCCGCTCGATAGAGAATGCTTCACGGCGTTGTCCCAATGACCATTCGACACTCTTTTTTTGATCGGGGGTTCAGGTGCTGCGAGAATGTCCACTCTGTCAACGGGAGCGCAAAGCAACAACGTTCAAGCCGCTTTATGGACAAGATGTCTGTAAGAAGTGTTACTACGCCTTTGCCAATCGCCGCCAACTGGCATTCGTTATCGATGTTTTCTTAATTCGCGTGCTCAGTTTTGCAGTACCCACGCTGATTTTTAGCGTGGTCACGGTGGACCAAAGCAACATTGATTTTTACGAAGGGGTGATCACGCTCTTGGTTTTGGGGATAACTTATGTGTTGATTCTGTTGAAGGATGGAATGGGAGGAGCTTCGCCTGGCAAAATGGTGACTGGGGTGCAAGTTATCGATGAGACATCCAGGGCTGCAGGAAATTGGCTGCAATCTTTGAAGCGAAACCTGCCCGTGCTGATCCCCATCGTGCCTCTAATCATCGCGGTTCAATTACAAAAAGGGCATCGGTGGGGAGACGGATGGTCTAACACCAAAGTGATCTGGAAGAAATATCGAGACCATCCGGTATTCACTGGCGAGCCTCTGGGTGTTCCGGAGGGTATTGGCGACGACTATCAGCGGCCTGGGGATCTGGCAGGCGGAGATAATTCGAACCCCTTCGCGCCCCCCGTGCGTTGAGCTCTTGGCTCCGGCTACGACTGCGGCTGCGCGGATCAAGGCGGTCGCATTGCTAGCTTTGCGGCGGGCCGGATAGGTAAAACTTGCGGGCTGCGGGTAGAGCGGGGCAAGTCGCGGCCGCGTATGTCCGATGACAAGAAGGAGTTCTCAGCGAAACGCATGCTCTTGGATACAAAGGATTGTAAAGACATGAGCCGAAATTGGACCCTGTTGGCTGGCTCTGCCGTACTTTGTGCCAGCCTTTCGAATATCGCGACCGCACAGCATCACGGCCAAGCAGAATGCTACGAAGACCGTGTTCACGTACAAAAGTTCTGGTACGACTACTACCGCAATAAGGCTTGGCCTCAGCCATTTCGGGCCATGGATACGTCTTCTGTCGTTTCCTATTTCGAAGTGCAGCGGAACAACGGTTGGCGTCTTCACAATACACTTGGCAATGCCATGTTCGACGTCGATACCGGCGCACTGAACGACGCTGGCCAGGCCCATGTTGAATGGATCGTGAAACGGGCTCCGAGGGAGCGTCAGGTGGTGTTTGTACTGGAAGGCAAGGATAAACAGGAAACGGCCAATCGTATTGAGGCCGCACAAGTCGCGATTTCCCGGCTGATTCCGACCGGCTCATTGCCGCCGATCTATCTGACGGACGAAGATGCGCCGGGATCGTCGGGTGCTTACCAGACCGCCATCAATCGTGCACTGAACACTTCCGTTCCACAGCCACGGTTGCCAGTCAGCCCGGCCTCTGTCGGCGGCTACACCGGTACGCCATAGTTGCTGGGACACCCTCAGTTACTGGCAGCCCGAAACGATGGCTTAAGCAGCGTTGCCGCTTTTGCTGAGAACCTCGCTCAACATCACCGCTGTTCTGTCAAACAATCGATACAAGACACAGCCCTGGTCGCAAAGCCAGGGCTGTTTGCGTTGACACCGCGGCTGACTCCAAGTCGCATACGGATCCAGGATTGCGGCTTATGCCAGCAGATCATGCATTACATGGCCATGCACATCGGTCAGGCGAAAGTCTCTGCCTTGATAACGAAACGTCAGCCGTCGATGGTCGATGCCTAGCAGATGCAGGATGGTGGCATTCAGATCATGAATATGCATGGTGCCCGGAGTCCACTTGGATTTGTCCGGCTGGGGAGAGAGCGGTACACCGGATGCATCCGTGATATTGTAGCCGTAGTCGTCCGTGCGACCGTAGGTGATTCCAGCTTGAATGCCACCGCCCGCCATCCAGGTTGTAAAGCATCGAGGGTGATGATCGCGGCCATAATCGCTTTGCGTCAGCTTTCCCTGGCAGTAAACAGTACGACCAAATTCGCCCCCCCAGATAACCAGTGTCTCATCCAGCATGCCGCGACGCTTGAGGTCTTTTATCAGGCCGGCACAGGCTTGATCAATGTCGCGGCATTGGGATTCATGTTCCGCCGGTAAGCGATTGTGCGCATCCCATCCGCGGTGGAAGATTTGAATATTGCGTACGCCACGTTCCGCCAGACGCCGCGCATTCAAACAGCATGCGGCAAAGGTGCCCGGCGTTCTTGCGTCTTCGCCATACAGCCGGAAAGTGTCTTCGCTTTCGCGGGAAAGGTCCACAAGCTCCGGAACGGATGCTTGCATGCGAAACGCCATTTCGTGCTGCTCAATCCGGGACAGAATTTCTGGATCGCCAAATCGTTCGTACTGCGCTTGATTGAGTGCAGCCAGCGCATCCAACTGGGCCCGACGGTCTTGGCGTTGGACCCCCTTGGGGTTGCTCAAGTACAGGACGGGATCCCCCTGGCTGCGCATCAGAATGCCTTGGTGCTGCGAAGGCAGAAAGCCTGGACCCCACAAGCGGTTGAACAGGCTCTGTTCCGCAAAGCTGGTCTTGGCATGCATCACGATGTAGTGGGGCAAATCGCGGTTCAAACTTCCCAGACCGTAGCTCAGCCAGGCTCCCAGACTGGGCCTGCCTGGGATCTGGCTGCCTGTCTGAATGTAGGTGATGGCGGGATCGTGATTGATGGCTTCCGTAAACGTCGAATTGACCACACACAGCTCATTCACCACTGAGGCTGTGTGAGGCAACAACTCGCTGACCCATACTCCCGATTGTTGATTGTCGTACTTTTGGAATCGGTACTTGCTCGGGCAGATGGGGAGGCCATTTTTCTGGTTGGCGGTCATGCCGGTGATGCGTTGGCCATCGCGAACCTCATCGGGCAGCTGCTCGTTGAACAGCGATTGGAGCTTGGGTTTGTAGTCCCACAGGTCAAGTTGGCTCGGACCGCCACTCATGAACAAGTAGATCACCGTCCGAGCTCGCGGTGTATGGTGAACTCCGGAACTCGGTGAAGCAGGTGGATCAGCCAAAGCATCCTGCATGAGACTGGCAAGAGCCGCCGTACCTAAGCCCAGGGCGGTTTTTCCGAACAGCTGTCGTCGGGTTGCCAGCAATTGGTTTTCGCGTAACGGATGAAGCATGAGACGGAGATTTTGGAAGGAGTACTTGGGAAAGGTGGCCAGCTTTTAGGCGAGCGGCGGATGAAAATTTACCCGTAGCCACCGTCGCCAGACGGTGGACGACCAATCGTAGCTACCGTC
>JANSWS010000306.1 GCA_024743355.1 bacterium | reverse complement strand
CGTCACGCCGGACGGTTTAGTTGAGCAACAGCTCCCTTTGGACGAACCCGGAATCATGATCAACCTGGTCGACACCCAGAGAAATTACTATGACGCTAGCCGTCCTTATAGGCTGGATAGCATCGATGGAAAATGGAACAGCGGCCAGACCGTTGACGACGATCCTCGCTCTAAGGACCGCAGAGGTTTCTAGCGTGATGTTTCTAGCATCATTCGTCACCCGAGGGCAACTTTTCGAGATCGACTCGATCGATGGGACGACCCGACGCCAATTTCATCTGGCGAAGTGCCCGCAGTGATACGAACGATCCCAGGTCCGTGGCCACAGCATCCTGGAACAACCTTTCAGGGGGAATCTCGGGAAGCCCCGGAACATAATCAAAAATATCCAGGTAACCAAGATCTGTTGTCAGCATCATCAGCCGGTTAGCGAGGATGTACTCCTCTGTTACCGGATACTCCTTTTCCAATCCCGTCTGCGGGTCGATCTCATCCCCAATCCAACATGCGTTGACATCCTGTAGAGCACGAAGAAGCCTACGTTCGCTTTCAGGATTCCGCACGAAAACGATGTCGGTGTCCTCAGTGGCCCGAATATAACCATGAAAGTTGACCGCGTGCCCGCCTATAATCACGAACGGTACTTCATGCTGGCGGAGGACATCGATCAGCTGAAAGGGGGTACCAGATGCCATCTAGAATCTTAACTCGCCTCGAATGATGATTCCTGCGAAGATAATGCTGGAGACCATCCTTGGACATCTGCAGGGTGTCCATGGCCTCTTTTTGGACCAGCTGAAATCTTCTGAGACGTTCTATTCCTGAATGCCGATGCATTTCGCGGCAGCGTCTGAGCAATTCCGTTCTGATGCGATCGTGATCACTAGTGATCTTCCTATCATTCATCTTCCTATCATTCATCTTCCTATCATTCATTTTCCTGTCATTAATCTTCCTGTCTCCAAGCATCATCAGGGATGGCCTTGGAACGAAAAATCCCCGCTACTCCAACACTTGCATTCAAAGTATCGATACACCGGTACGCTGAATGAGGGAAGGGTCAATTCTACTCAAAGCTCTCACTTCCCGCAGACCCTACCGCATTCTTCGAGAAGACCATTTCCCCGATTTCTGCCATTGCCATGAAAAAGAAGCATTGGTCCGGTGTCAAAGGTATAGACTTCTTGCCTCAAGATTCATCAGGGATGGCTTTCCGAAGAAAGAATTCCCACTACTCAACCAAGGAAACTGCAATGACGCTGGCCGTCCGTATAGGCGGGACAGCATTGACGGAAAACGGAACCGCGGCAAGACTGTTGACACCTTCGCTCGAAGTAGCGCTAAAGTCTTTAGCCCCCGCGAAACAACGCAACGATGTAATCTGCCCGTTCTCGCCCCTACTCGAACACCACGCAAATTACGCAGGCTGGCGCTGTAAGCGGCAGCAGCCCGATCACACTGAATCGCGTACGAAGTCCGTCACATCATTTCTCCACGCGTTCGTACAAAGAGCAAATTGCGGTTCGGGCAGTCCAGCGGCCCCAGAAACACTAAGCCCCGCCCATGCATGACCTCATCTTGAAAAACGGTCGAGTCATTGACCCTTCCCAGGGTCTGGACTCTATTGCCGACGTGGCCTTTGCCGATGGCAAGGTGGCTGCAGTCGGAGCGAGCTTGCCCGCGGATGCCCGCGAAATCCAGGACGTGTCTGGACGGATCGTTACCCCCGGGTTGATCGATCTTCACACGCACGTTTATTGGGGCGGAACCTCGATTGGAGTCGATCCCGACGCGATTGCCGATCAGAGCGGCTGCACGACCCTGGTCGATGCGGGCACTGCCGGGGCTGCCAACATTCTCGGATTTCGCCGTCATGTCATCGAGCCCGCCAAAACACGGGTGTTGGCGTACTTGAATCTATCCTTTCCGGGGATCTTTGCTTTCAGCAAGAACGTGATGGTCGGCGAGTGCAGTGACTTGCGTCTACTCGACGCCCGTGAATGTGCACGTGTCGTCAATGAACACCGAGACTTGGTACTTGGCATCAAAGTGCGAGTGGGCGCTGTCGCCGGAGGCAACAGCGGCATTGGTCCTATGGAGATTGCGGTGGAGGTAGCCGATCAATTGCAAATGCCCGTCATGGCCCATTTGGACTTGCCGCCACCCGGCCGTGAAGATGTCGTCAGTCGCTTGCGCCCCGGCGACGTGCTGACGCACTGCTTCCGACCTTTTCCCAACGCTCCCGTCGGCGGAACCGGTCGCATTCACGAGGACATTCTGGCCGCCCGGCAGCGGGGAGTGTTCTTTGATATTGGGCACGGCATGGGATCTTTTGGATTTGGCACTGCACGCGCGATGCTCTCTCACGGGTTTCTACCCGACACAATCTCCTCGGATGTCCACAGTTTGTGCATCGACGGTCCGGCTTATGACTTGCTGGTAACCATGTCCAAGTTTTTGAATTTGGGAGTATCGCTTACCGAAATCATCGCTCGAACCACGCATCTCCCAGCCAAGGTCATCGGCCGCAGTGAGTTGGGCACGCTAACCGTGGGCGCGACGGGCGACGCTTCGGTGCTGAGGCTGGAGAGCGGCGAATATGAGTTCGAAGACTCCATGGGGGAATTGATCACTGGACCGCAGCGACTCTTCTCCCTCGGCCGCGTTATGAGCGGCGTCTGGCATCCCAGAGCTACCAAAAGTTAAGCGATCTACCTCGGCTGGTTGCCTGACACCTGAGGCCTGATGCCTGAGGCCAGACACCTGACACCTGACACCTGAGGCCCAGCGGCTTTGTTCGGTCCTGGCCCTTCCTGCTCTCAAGCCTGAAAGGCTGACAACGCAAATGCCAGGGCTGTTAAGCCCCGGTGCATACCAGCGCAAAACTCAAGGCCTGGAGGGCTCGCACGATATACGCATTCGCTGCCGGCCCTCCGGGCTTTATTCTCATTGGTTACCCAACCGGTTGCTCACGCAACCGGCAGAAGCCCTGCCGGCATTTCATGCCTAGTCGCTAGCATCCTCACCAAACCGCGTTTTCGACAGCAATTCCGAAGGACCATCGCCCAGCCCAGCGCGAAGGAAATGCGACAGTAACCCGCGCAGGGCAAGTCCAGCATTGCCGCCGTCCTGGGGTCGTCTGGAGATGACCGAAATCATTGAATACGCGGGCCGCAGGTTGTGTTGCCGGAGACTTACGCCCGAGTTCAAGAGTCTTTGTGAATCATCCGAGCTAGGCCTAGACGCAGAACCCTGAAATGAGCTATAGCGTCAAGCATGAAGGACCAACCATCGCCAACCACTGAAGAAAATCCGCACCGGTCTCAACCGTCTCACGATGAGCATTGGTTGGAGCGGGCCGTCTCGGAAGCTATTGAATACGTGGGATCCTTTCTTCAGACCTTCTTAGTGCTACTCTGGCGGCCGAATCAAGCAGCGCAGCTGGCCACAGATCACAGTGCCCGCCCGCGTGGCTTTCTGGTCGGCTCTCTGCTCGTCAGCGGACTGATGATCCAAACCGTTTTGCTCTATCGGGGTCGCTCACTTGATGGAAACGTATTGAGCCTTTGCAGTCGGGCAATTGAATCATGGGGACTGCGCGAATTGTTTCTGCTAACCATCCCACCTCTAGTTGTCGTTTGGTTGGCGGCACAATTAACTGCATGGTTAGCCAACATGGATCGCCGCAGAACAACGACCACAGTTTTCGATGGTTTTTGCCATTCGGTGGGCGTTCAACTATTAATCGTGGCCTTGGCGGCCACGGCATTCATTGGCCTCAAGGCCATGCAGTCGGACTCCGCCGAAGACCATCGCTGGACTCGCGACATCGTTTTAATTCCTGTGTTAATCGCCATCGTTCTCAGCGGGACCTCACAACTGCAGGTCCTGCTTGCCGCTTGGGGACAAGCTAACTGGGCTCAAAGATGGTGGTTACGCCTACCATTTGCAACTTTGTTATCGGTCGGCCTCATTCTGGGTGTCCTGCGGATAGCTGCCGAGACTTTCGATTTCAAAAACTCGAAGCAAGTGGGAGACCGTCTGAGCATGGAGCAGTGGAGTGGAAGAGCGCGTATTTTGGTGGACGTTTTGGAAAGTCGTCCACGAGTTGCCAGCACGGGTGGCATCGCGGCTGAAGGCATGCATGTAGACCAGCGAGTCGCGTTGACGAACGTAACTGACTTGCCCCACGCCATCGCTTGCCCAACTGAATTACGGCTGCTCGGCGAACATGCTCCCGGATTAGTTTCCGTTCTCTGCCGGTCCAATGACGGTGGCCCACAGTCAGGCTGGGTCTTGCAGCCTGGCGAGACGCGAATCGTGGCCTGGACCCTGACAGTTCCAAGCGAAGTCCTTTCCAACGAAATGAGCATTGCCGCATTCTCCTGCGTCGAAATCGACCTTGAACGTTGGCACCGGGAAATCGAAAGACCGCTTGGCCCACCCATGGATTGCTTGGTGAATCTTCGCCCCGCGGATTGGACCCCGGCAACAAATAGACTCGCTTCACAGCCCTCCTCGATCACCAATCTCAACAACTGAAACACCACCTGTGTTCACCGCGGATTTATTCGCGGATCGATTCGGTCGCTTGTGCCAGGACCGTCCGTTTTCATTTCGCGCAATGTTTGCCATCATACAAACAACCTAAGCGCCGCCGACACAACTGCCGCCAATCACAATTCTGGCCTTAAATTGGTGTCTCCGCCAGATTGAGCTTTCATAGCGTGCGGCAAAAGCAATCCGGATGTCCCGAGTCGGCAATTGGACAATAGCATTTGCTATACTCCTAGAGATCTTCGAGACTTGACGAATCACGTTGCCGAACCGGGGCAGCCTGCCAGTCAGGTCTCCATTCCAGTCAAAGCCCTTTCCAGCAACGCTGTGCAGCATTTTGTATTGAGCCTCTCGCCCGAAAATACAAGCACGACTCGCGAGCGAGTGAGTTTCGGCCACCATCGAGTACACACTCGCTCGCGAGTCGTGCTTGTAAATCCGCGCAAAAATATTGCACAGCGTTGCCTTTCCAGCCTGAACGAATTTCATTCTCCCCGACGATTCCAGCAGTTGGTCCCCCAACCTTGCTCAGAGCGATTTGATGCACCATAAGGACACTCACATGAAAAGACACATTGTCTTCCTGCTTCTCACGCTTGCCAGCCTCGCCTCAGTTCATGCACAGAACGAGTCGACTGCCGAACCCATACGGGGCCTGTTAATTACCGGGGGTTGCTGCCATGACTACGATGCTCAAAAAGAAATCCTCATGCAAGGCATTGGAAAACGCACCGAAATCAAATGGGATTTCATCTATGAGCAATTCGACGGCAAGCAACATCAGATTGCCGCGTATAACAATCCCGATTGGGCGATGGGCTACGACGTAATCGTTCACAACGAGTGCTACGGAGGCGTGGACGATGATGCCTTCGTCAATCGGATTGTCGAGGGGCATGTGAGAGCCAAGGCAGCTGCCGTATTCCTGCATTGCTCCATGCACAGCTACCGCGCCGCCACCACGGATGAATACCGCAAATTAATCGGCGTAAGTTCCTTCAACCATGGGCCCAAGAGTCCGATTGCCGTCAAGAAACTAGCATCTCATCCCGTGATCGATGGGCTACCGGACAACTGGGTCACGCCGCAGGGAGAACTCTACAACACCAACCCCTTGACGCACCCTCGTGCAAAAGTTTGGGATTCCGCCACGGCTCTTGCGGAGGGCCGGATTCCGCAGACCGCCGAGCCGCAAGTCTGCATCTGGATTAATGAGTACCAGGGCATTCGTGTGTTCGGGACTACGATTGGCCATCACAACGAAACCATGAGCGATCCGAACTACTTGGATTTGGTTACACGCGGCTTACTTTGGAGTCTCGATCGTCGGCCATAAAGCTGGAGGCTTACTAAGCCTGACTCCTTGACGAGCAGCTGCGAACCAACTTCGAAACATGCAACCTAGCTTTGGCTGCATAGCCATGTTCTGCCGCATCGGTGACGCGGAAAGCGTTTAGTAGCGAGCTTAGAGTTTCCCTAGCGCTGACGTGGATGCGGTTTACTCTTGATTCCACCAGTGCTCCAATGCTGAGACACTGTCATCAGTTCGTTATTCTCATTGCGGAGCGACCAGGCATGACCAATCGCATGCGACGGAACTTGGGACTTGTTTTGATGATTCTCAACCTCGCGATTCTGCCCGCATTGTCCAGCAATTGCGGAGCAGAAGCCGCCGAGTCGCCCGACGGTTCGCTCACAGCCTTGAGAATTGCTGTGGTCCAAGCGGATCCAAGCATCGATTTCTCCGCAAACCTAACCCGAGCGATGGAGTACTGCCGAGAAGCCAAGCGCAAGCAAGCGGACTTGGTGCTATTTCCGGAGATGTTTAGTGTCGGCTACCAGACGGCAATTGACTTCGAGAGCCCCGATGAAGTCGCCGTTTGGAAAGGGAAAGCCCAATCAAGCGACGGATCTTTCACCCGGCAATTCTCCCAATTGGCTAGAGAGTTGGAAGTGGCAATTGCCATCACCTACCTGGAGGACAGAAACGGCTCGCTGCGCAATGCGACCTCACTGATTGATCGTCATGGGGAGCTGCTGTTCACCTATGCCAAAGTCCACACCTGCCGTTTTTTTCCGATGGAGGGTTCCTTAGTCCCCGGAGACGAATTCTATGTTGCACCTTTAGACACTCGACTAGGGCCGGTCCATGTAGGTGTCATGACTTGTTACGATCGCGAATTTCCCGAGAGCGCCCGAGTCCTGATGCTCAAGGGAGCGGAAGTAATCCTGACACCCAACGCTTGCGGTTTGGATGAGCTGCGACTGAAACAATTCCAAGTGCGTGCATGGGAAAACAGCGTTGCCACGGTCATGGCCAATTATGCCTCCGGACAGGGCAACGGTCGGTCTTGCGCTTATGCGGCCGACGGCAGGGAGCTGCTACTGGCCGACCAGCAAGCAGCAGTCTACATTGCCGAAATTGACCTAACGGAGCTGCGGAGGCTGCGAGAAAGGACCTTTTGGGGCGCCGCCTGGCGACGCCCCGGACTCTACAAACCCGTAACCGAAGCTAAAATCCAAGCTCCGTTTCATCGAATAGACGCTTTCAACCGCCCCAATTCGCAAGACTTGAGCACGCCCTGAGGTAACACTCCCCGCGTTTCGTGGGTAGCTCGCGAGTAATGTGAGCCGGTGCGGTGTTGGTGCGTCGCCTCAAACGGTTGGAACATAAGGGAGCAGAGAAAGCAGAGTAATCAATCCGCTTTGTTTTCTCGGTTTTCTCCTGTTCTACCCACTAGCCTGCTGACAAGCTGTAGATGGAATAACTCGCAGACGCCAGCCTTGCGATACACTCTTTCCCAGTCGAACATGTGCGGTACAACGAGCAAGTTTCAACAAAGAGCTTTTACATGCTGATATTTCGCAATCAGAATCCGATAGCCATAGTCAGTCTATCTCTTGTCTTTCTTACCTTTGCTTCAACACATGCTGGTAACACCACACTTTCGCCCCCCGAAGCAGCCAGCAAGCCGTATGTGATGTCGAACCACGGTGTCGAACGGACGGACAATTACTATTGGCTCCGAGAGCGTGACGACCCGCAAGTCATCGACTATCTCAACCAAGAGAATGCGTACACTGAGGCCATGCTCGCTGACGTCCAGCAGTTGGAAGAGGAGCTGTTCGCAGAGATTACGGGACGCATCAAACAAGACGACTCGTCGGTACCCTACCTTGATCGAGGCTACATTTACTACACGCGTTTTGAAAAGGGGCAGCAGTATCCGCTCTACTGTCGTCGGCTTGATGAAGTCGATGCAGAGGAAGAGATCATGCTGGACGTCAATTCGCTGGCTGAGGGCCAAAGCTATTGTAGCGTCACGGGTTTTGAGGTCAGTCCGGACAATCGTCTGGCCGCGTTTGCCGTCGACTTCACCGGTCGTCGTCAATATCAGTTGCGTTTCAAGGATCTTGAAACCGACCAGCTATTGCCCGATGCCATGGACAATATCTCGGGAAGCTGTGTCTGGGCCGATGATAGCCGCACGGTATTCTACACTCGCAAGGACCCGGATACTCTGCGCGCCTACCTGGTGCTGCGTCATCAACTCGGGACTCCGACCGCACAAGACGTCGAAGTTTTCGAGGAACGCGACGAGGAGTTTTCCTGTGGGGTTGCAAGCTCGCGATCCAGGGAACTGATCTTCATTCGTTCCAATCAAACGTTGAGTACCGAAACACGCTACCTGAAAGCTGACGATCCCAACGGTCAATTCCAAGTATTCTGGCCGCGTGAGGCGAATCATGAATACTCTGTCGATCACTTGGGAGATCGCTTCTACATTCGCAGCAATGACGCTGCCAGTAACTTTCGACTGCTGACGGCAGAGATGCACGCTCACGACAAGCACCAATGGAAAGAGATGATTCCGCACCGCCAGGATGTATTCCTGCAAGACTTTACTCTCTTCGATGAATACACCGTTCTATCGGAACGGCGGCAGGGACTGACCCAGCTCAGAATCCTCAGTCTGGATGGCCGGCAGGACTATGACCTGCCCTTCATGGAGCCTGCTTACGTCGCTTCGGCGTCACCGACTCCTAATCCAAGCACCGACCTGTTGCGCTACACCTACACCTCGCTGACAACCCCCAACAGCACCCTCGAGTTCAACATGAGAACGCGCGACAAAACGCTTTTGAAGCGACAGGAGGTATTGGGAGATTTTGAACCAGAAGACTATCGGACCGAACGACGCTGGGCAACGGCCAGGGACGGCACTCAGATTCCAGTCTCACTGGTCTACCACCGTGACACGCAGATCGACGGAACGGCCCCTTGCTTAGAGTACGGCTATGGTTCTTATGGAATCAGCATGGAACCTCGCTTCAGCTCGGACAACTTAAGTCTGCTCAACCGCGGTTTCGTTTATGCCATTGCACATATCCGTGGCGGGCAAGAGCTGGGTAGAAAATGGTACGAGCAAGGCAAACTGCGGAAAAAGATGAATACCTTCACCGACTTTATCGACGTCGGCAAATTTCTCGTCGAAGAAGGCTACGCTGCCCCCAAGCGACTCTATTGCCGTGGTGGCAGCGCCGGCGGACTGCTGATCGGCGCGGTGATCAACCTGGAGCCTGAGCTGTATCACGGTGCCATCGCAGACGTCCCCTTTGTGGATGTGGTTACGACCATGCTCGATGACAGCATTCCGCTAACCACTTTCGAATACGACGAGTGGGGAAACCCGAACGAGAAAGAGTATTTTGACTACATGCTGTCGTACTCGCCTTATGACCAGGTCCGTTCGGCCAATTATCCCAATCTACTCGTCACGACGGGCCTGCATGATTCACAAGTGCAGTATTGGGAACCCGCCAAGTGGGTCGCCAAAATGCGACAACTGAAGAAGGGCGACAATTTACTGCTGCTGAAAACGAACATGGACGCCGGCCATGGCGGTGCCTCGGGCCGTTTTGAAAGATTTCGAATCGTGGCGACTCGCTATGCCTTCCTGATCCACTTAGCCGAACAAGAAGGATAGGAACCTATCCGAAAATTTACGTCGAATACGGCGTAAATTTCGGTCGTAGGGTGCGTTGCGAACGGCATTGACGGCGATCAGCGAGAAGTGTCGAAATTCGTGGAAAATTGAACTAAGATTGCTTTACGACATTGACGCACATCGACAGCACAGCACAGCACTACCGCCTTCCCCATGATCCGCCTCTTTAGACATAAAGCCTCGTTTAGCCCTGGCAAGTCTGTACTCCACCGCTCGCGGTCAGTTGCCAAGCTGGGGCTGGAGCAACTGGAGTCTCGACAGTTATTGGCCGCCGACCTAGGCCATGCTTTGAACCAGGAACTGGCCTACGAGAGCAAAGCCCACTCAGCCGAATTCGCCCCGCCCTTGATTGGGGAGGGAGAGGGCGAGGGAGCAAACGATTTGGTGGCCTTGGCCAGGAACATTGCCAACTCGGGCACTCGGCTTTTTTCGGCAGCCTGGTGCCAAGCATGTAGCGATCAGCGAGAT
>JANSWS010000530.1 GCA_024743355.1 bacterium | reverse complement strand
GCTTGACCATAAAGAGAAGCGGCGGTGGAAATCTGTATTGGAATGTCTACTCGCAAAACTTCTCGATGGAGGACGATTTCGCAGAGGCCGGCCTGGAGGTAAAAGTTCAAAGGAAATACTACCTTCTGCGACCGGCTAAAGAGAAACTGCAGTTGGCGGACCAGAATGCTTCCGTGTACGACAGTCGCAAATCCGCCTACGATCGCGTCCCGGTCTCGGAGCTGAAAGAGATCGGCAGCGGTGAACTGGTCGAGGTGGACCTGTTGATTGAAAGCAAGAATGACTACGAGTATTTGATCGTCGAAGATCCACGAGCAGCGGGGCTGGAGTTCGTAGACGCTGAAAGTGGCTATTTCTTTTCAGGTGGTCTGCTGCTTTATCGAGAACTTCGCGAGAAGAAAACAGGACTGTGCATCGAACACTTGCCACGCGGAAAATATTCGGTGACCTACCGTCTACGCAGTGAAGCGCCCGGGCAATTCATCGCCCTGCCCGCCACGATACAAGGCATGTACGCTCCGGAGCTCGTGGGGAATTCCACAGACATCGATCTTAAGGTAAGCGACTAATGCTCTGTCAATATTTAACCTTGGGACCAGCCGAAGTGCGGTAGCATACGAGCGTCAGGAGTTTGCCCGGACGCTGTGGCGTAGAATTCTTTCTTTTTTCGTTGCGACAGGCAATTGCGTTGAATTCATTGCTTCTGAGGCGAAGATAGGCCGCAGAAAAGACCAAAAGGATGGAAGCCCATTGGCTACACGATTACGGGTACTGGCGGTTCCTTACTTATTCATTTTTCTGCCCGCCATCTTCCTGCCATTCCTTCTATGGTCCAAAACAGACCTTGCAAGGGCAGAAAATGCACTCGACTTCATAGATTATGCTCTGGGCAACACCAATGGCCCAACTCGTCTTGGATCGTTCGATTAGCAACTGTCGTTTCGCTCCCCCGAAAACAAAGGCAAGATGAATTTTTCGCAAGAACGCGAGGCGACGATCGGACACTAAGTGTTCGAACGTACCTACCCACGCAAGCGGGCTCAGCGTGTTCGCGGCAAACATTCACGCTCTATTCAATTCGACATTCCTGCCCGCCCTTTGGGAATTCCCAATTGCCAGTTGCTAGCGTCGCGATTAGATTCGAATCGCAATGAGGCAGCTAGTATTCCCAGCCATTCATTTTGAATTTGAGATCCCGATGCGCATCCTTCTGCAATCCTGCGTGCTAATAGCCTGTATCTGTTTTTCATTCTCCGAGCTTTTGGCACAATCGAAGACCGAACCCACTCTCTCGAATGACGCGATTTCGAAGTTTAGCTGGCGAGACATCGGTCCAGCCAATATGGGCGGACGCATCACTGCCATCAGCGTTTATGAAAATGATCCGAATATCTGGTGGGCCGCATCCGCCTCGGGTGGCCTGCTGAAAACAACCAATAACGGCGTCACCTTTGAACATCAGTTCGATGACCAAGCGACTGTTTCCATAGGAGACGTCCAGGTCGCGCCTTCCGATTCCAATATTGTGTGGGTTGGAAGCGGCGAGGCCAATCCGCGGAATAGCGCATCCTGGGGTGATGGGGTCTACAAATCGACCGACGGAGGCAAGACGTGGAAGAACATGGGCCTGAAAGAGATCTTTCAAACAGGCCGCATCGCCATTCATCCCACCAATCCCGACATCGTTTACGTGGGTGCCCTAGGTCGACTGTGGGGGCCCAGCCCGGAGCGAGGCCTGTACAAGACCGAGGACGGTGGGGAAAGCTGGAAGCAGATTCTATTCATCGACGAAAACACCGGGATTATCGATTTGCAGATGAATCCCCAGAATCCCGACAACCTGATAGTAGCCGCCTACCAGCGACGACGGGACGGTTTCGACGGCAATGATCCTGAAGTCAAGTTCGGACCGGGGGCAGGCATTTACCGGACGACCGATGCCGGCCAGACCTTCGCTAAGATTTCCGAAGGGTTACCGAGCGTCCAGCTTGGTCGCATCGGTCTAGCCATTTATCGCCAGGACCCCAATCAAATCTACGCCATTATTGAATCCGAGCGCATCGGCGAAACGCCCGAAGACTTTCCCTACGTAGGCTTTAACGGGGAGTCCGTGGAAGTAGGAGCCAAGATCCTTTCCATATCCGATGATTCCGCCGCAGCGAAGGCGGGCTTGAAAGTCGACGACATTGTCATCGCCGTTGATGAAAGCAGAGTCCTCGATTATGAGGACCTGCAGAAAGCCATACGCCAGAAAAAAGCTGGAGACAAAGCCAGCTGGGAAGTTCGCCGAGCAGGTAAGACTGTCCAACTCGAGCTGACCTACGACAAACGGGAGTCAACCAACGAAGAGGCTGGGGAGCCTTCGCAGAATCAAAGGCGCTCCCGCAGTCCATTCTCCGCAAGTCTAGGAGGGCAGCAGGCCAATCTACAAGGCCAGCAGGGTGAAGCCGAGAAAGACTACGGTGGCGTTTATCACTCTCAAGACAACGGCATCACCTGGAAACGCATCAACTCGTTGAACCCCCGCCCCATGTACTACAGTCAAATTCGCGTCGACCCATCGGACAATCAACGTCTCTACGTCTTGGGAACGTCGCTGCACCGATCTGACGATGGCGGTCAAACCTTTACCGAAGATGGGGCAGATGCTTCGGTTCACGTGGACCATCATGCGCTGTGGATCGATCCCAACGATGGCCGTCATATGATTCTCGGCAACGATGGCGGCATTTATGTGACCTACGATCGAATGGAGCACTGGGACCACCACAACCACGTTGCAATTTGCCAGTTCTATCATGTAGGCGTTTCCGCGAATGCAGACTACAAGGCCTACGGTGGTCTACAAGACAACGGCAGTTGGGGAGGACCGACGCGTGTGGCAGATGCACAAGGTCCGATGAACTCCGATTGGTTTCGCGTCGGCGGAGGAGACGGATTTGTCTGTCTGGTCGATCCGACAGACCCCGACCAAATCTATTTTGAAAGCCAGAATGGTGCGATGGGGCGTATTCATCTGAAGACGGGTGAGCGAGGCTTCATTCGTCCTCGCGCTCCACGTGGCACTCGCTACCGCTTCAACTGGAAGACGCCCTTTATCCTTTCCCCGCACAACCCGGACATCCATTACAGCGTCGGCAATTACGTCTTCCGCTCCATCAGTAAGGGAGACCGTGTGCAAGCGATCTCTCCGGAAATCACTCGAACCGACAAGGGCTCTGGCAGTGCCGTGTCCGAATCTCCTCGAGAGCCTGGCGTTATCTACGCGGGCACCACAGACGGCGCTCTGTGGATGACCAAGGACGATGGTCAAAACTGGATCGACTTGTTTGACGCCGAGTCGCTAAAAGCACTGAAGAGCAAACCGACCAACAACACGCAGCCTGATTCCGCTCCCGCGGAGGGCGGCGGCGAACGCTCCGCGAATCGTGGCGGCGTGCGTTTACCCAGCCGCATCATCGGTATGCTGAAATCGCGAGATAGCAACGCGGACGGTTTTATCGAGGCATCCGAGTTACCGGCGAACATGCAGCGCATGCTCGAGCGCTTGGATCGCGACGGGGACGGTAAGCTGTCAATGGCCGAAATTGAACCTCCCGCAGCCCAGGCCCCCAATACTCCGCAGGAAAAAACCGCTGACAGCGAGTCGAAAACCGGAGAAATTTCCCCAGAGAAGCCTGAGGGGCAGCCCGAAGAAAATGCTCCGCAGAAAGACCCGTCCGAAACGGAGCAAGACGCCGTCCAGCAAACTTCTAAATCCGAACAAGTGGAATCGGATTTAGAGTCGCAAGCCGAGTCAGAGTCGGAATCAGACGCAGAGGCTTCAGCTTCGCCACAGCAAAGTTCTGCTGCGGAAGCGTCGGTCGCTTCCAATGTTCCGACCGAGACGGCCAAGAGTGCTAAACCCGATCCAGTCTCTGGCAAATGGACCGGTAGCCTGCTTGGGATGGGCTCGGAAAGCGAGCTAACGCTGACACTTAAACTTGAGCCCGAAAACCGAGTAACCGGTTTTCTTGAAACCAGTCGCAGCAATGGAGAGGTCCGCTCGGGGACCTACGCGCCCGACTCTGGTAGTCTGCAGTTGGTCATTGAGACGGATCAAGCAACTTTAGACGTCCAGGCCAGCATTGAAGACCTGTCCATGAAGGGCAAGATTGATGTCAATCAAGGTACTTTTAGCCTCGAATTCGAAGCCAATCGCTCGGGTGATGGTACAGGCAAAGCCGATTCCAAAGATGATGGCAGTCTGCCAATTGCGGAATTGGTTCCAGAGCCACGCTGGGTCAGTTCACTGACCGCGTCGCGTTTTGCAGACGGTCGCTGTTACCTGACGCTCGACGGTCACCGTTCGAATGACGACGAACCGTATTTGTTTGTGACTGAGAACCATGGGCAGACTTGGCGCAGCATTCGAGGGAACTTGCCGACCTCCGCGGGCTCGACCCGCGTCTTACGGGAAGACTTGGAAAACCAGGAAGTACTCTACCTGGGC
>JANSWS010000630.1 GCA_024743355.1 bacterium | reverse complement strand
AATGTCGCGACACGGCTGGATGACCATCACCGGGGCTGGAGAGGGCATCATGGAAGCCGGCCACGTGGGCGCCGGAAAAGAGCTGTCGATGGGACTCAATATCCTGCTACCCTTCGAACAGAGTGCCAACCACGTGATCGATGGCGACCCCAAGCTGGTCACGCTCAAGTACTTCTTCACGCGAAAGCTGATGTTCGTAAAGGAATGCAGTGCGGTTGTCTCCCTGCCCGGAGGATTTGGGACCCTTGACGAGACCGCCGAGGTACTCACGCTGCTTCAGACCGGCAAACAAACCATGCTTCCAGTGGTACTACTGGACGCTCCCGGCGGAGATTTCTGGCAGCACTTTGGTGAATTTGTCACGCATACATTGCTGGCCGACAAAATGATCAGCCCCGAGGACCAGGCTCTGTACAAGATTACGGATAGCGTTCATGAGGCCGTGCAAGAAATCCTGAATTTCTACCGGGTTTATCACAGCTTGCGTTACGTCGGCGATACGCTGGTTCTACGAATCAATCAGAAACTGAGTGAATCAGATCTGGCCAACTTGAACGAGCAATTCAGTGATATCCTGGTAGAAGGCAGCATCGCCCAGGTCGATGCGCTACCCGAAGAAGGCAACGAGCCTGAACTTGCAGAACTACCAAGGCTGAAGCTGCGATTTGACCGCAAGCAGTTGGGCCGCCTGCGAATGTTGATCAATGCGATCAACGCAACCTGTCCCAGCTGCGAAGTCTCACCGACCAGCAGTTAGAATCCTGCTGGCCGTTGAAGCGTAAAGAACAAAACCCCAGAGCATGCTGCGCATGTCGGTCAAGTCAATTCGCGTCAGACTCCTCCCGAGCGGACAGACTATTCGTGACGCAGGGCTTCGATGGGATTCATCTTGGCAGCTCTGATGGCAGGGAATAGTCCGAAGACGACACCTACCAGCAAAGAGATGAAAAAGGCAATGGGAATCGACTCGGGCACGATGGCGGGCGTCACGTTACGCACGACATCGGGCAATGCCGCCATCGTTTCTGGATAAGCCTTGGCCACAAACTCACGAGCCAAGACGACCGCAGGCTTGCAGAAGATACCCGCTAAGATTCCAGTGGCCCCCCCCACGACGCTCAGTACGGCGGCTTCTACCAGGAACTGGCTAATAATGTCCTTCCGTTTGGCGCCCAAGGCCCGGCGAATGCCGATTTCTCTCGTTCTCTCAGTAACGGTGGCCAGCATGATATTCATAATGCCAATTCCGCCTACAAGCAACGAAATGGCTGCCACCAATCCCATGAAGACCATAAACATCAAGCGCGTGGTCTTAGCCTGCTCAAGCAACTCCAGTGGCACAACCACGGAGATATCTTCCATGTCGTTGTGGCTTCGCAGGGCCTCTTCGACCAATGCAGCGGTCGACTTAACATCATCGACACTGTTAACCGTCAAAGTGATCTGGTTTAATTCGATCACCTCACCGCTAAAAGATCCGCCAGCCCGGCGGGTCACGGTATCTCCAATGCGCTGCTGCAGCGTCTTGATCGGAATGTAAATATCACTGCGGAAACTTTGGGCTTCCATGGAGCCGCCGATTGCCGCCGAGTCATTGCGGAATTTGAGCACGCCGACAACACGGTAAAAATCGGTATGCTCAGGAAGGTAGACGCGTTTGCCGATAGGATCTTCGTAAGGAAACAGCTTAGCGGCCACGTCAGAGGCCAAAACGCAAACCGACTCGCGACGAAAATTCTCGGCATCGGTGATGAAGTGACCTCGATCGACCGTCAGTCGGGTCGCCTCAGCATACTCGGGCGTGCAGCCAACCAGTCTTCCTTCAACCGTGCGATCCTCGTACTTGAAAGTTCTTTTGATTTCGCGGATCGGAATGGCTGACTTCAACGTTGGCACAGTCCGCAGGAGCATGTCAAACTCGTCTCGCGTCAGCCCATAGGGAGTTACTCCGGAAGCGGCCAGCTTGTCACTGGGCGGCGGAACGGATCGGATCATGATTGTATCGGCACCCAGGCTTTCGATTTGCCGCTGGGCCTCGTTGCTGATGCCTTCGCTAATGGCCAGCAGCCAAATCACGCTGGCCACTCCGATGAAGATACCCAGAACCGTTAACAGAGAACGGAGAGGGTGGAGCAGCAGGCTCTTGACACCTAAACGTAGTGTTCGCAACCACAACATAGAATTTGCCTTAGCCTTCACCCACGGGAACGAGCTCCAGGGCTCTTTGAGCGGCCGCTTGTCGCGAGGCCTCTGAGTTCTTTACATCGGATTGCAGCAAACCGTCTCGCAGGCGGACGACTCGCTTGGCATGCTCGGCGACCTCATCTTCGTGCGTCACCATGATGATGGTACGACCTTCGCGATTCAGCTCCTCGAACAGTTGCAGGATTTCCGCGGTCGTCTTGGAGTCCAAGTTACCCGTAGCCTCGTCAGCCAGGATGAAGTAGGGGTCGTTTACCAGACTTCTGGCGATCGCCACGCGCTGCTGCTGACCACCGGACAGCTGCGCTGGGCGGTGATCCAAGCGATCCGAGAGTCCCACGCGGGCGGCCAGATCGGTACAACGCTTGCGTTCGGCTGGTCCCAGCTTTCCTTGATAGTAAAGAGGGACTTGGATGTTTTCGGTAACGGTCAACTGCTGGATCAAATTGTAGGATTGAAAAACAAATCCAATCCTGCGTGAGCGAATGTCGGCCAATTGGTCGTCTGTCATCGTGGCAACGTTGTCGTCTCCGAGATACAACTCACCGGAAGTCGGCTGATCCAGGCATCCCAACAAATTCAGCAACGTACTCTTGCCCGAACCGGAGGGGCCCATGATGGCCACATAGTCGCCTTCCGGGACGTCGAAGGAAACTCCCCGAAGAGCACGTACGGTTTCGCTCTTCAGCACGTATTCCTTT
>JANSWS010000415.1 GCA_024743355.1 bacterium | reverse complement strand
TTTCCCCAACCGCGACAAAAGGTTGGCCAACCGCCGTCACGATTTTGCAGCCGCAATAGCCAGTGCAAGCCGCTGTGAACGGCAACTAAAGTCTGTTTTTCCAAACGGTCGAGTTCGGGAGCCGATAAGTCCAACTTGGCCAGTGTCAGCAAGGCAGCGGGGGTGTCGTCCGCGTCCGGCACGGCTCCGCTCAGATTCGTCCAACCCCATCCTCCGGGATTGGCACCGGTGAACGGATGACGATTTCGATGCTGGCAGTCCAGCAACCAACGAATCGTTCGCGCGCTTACCTGTAGAGTAAGCTCCGAAGTCGGTGCTTTCTCTAACGAACTCGCAAGTTGCGTCCATTGAGGCTCTCGCCCAGAAGGCGCTTGTTGCGAAAACTCTGGTTTAGAAAGCTCTGGTTCTGACAATTCTTGCCCGCACTCCAGCTTCATATTGCCGGATGGTGCGTCGTGGAGTGTGACGCTCAGACGACCGGCGGCGGAAGCCTCAGCCGACAGGCTCAAGCTGGTCAACCAGGTTGCCAGATTCGTATCGATCGGCCAGCTACCATCGGCCAGCCGCGAATCAAGGATAAACCGCAAGCTGTTTTGCACCACAGCATGCCGCACATGTCCCATCGCCGATAGATTCATCATGACGAAACTAGTTAGCGGCGTGGCCTCCAGGTAACCTCCACTCGCCGGCTGCATGCGTTCCAGGACCGCCAACGTAGGCTGTTGAGCCTGTCGTCGAAGCAGACGCAGTAAAGGATTGCGGGGTGGGGAAAACTTGAAACGTGCCTGACCAATGGCCACCAATGCCGGAACTGCGTAACTGACGACCGGCATCCGAGCCCAGCGATACCATTCCTGTGGCAGCCACGCAGCTTCAAACGGAAGTGCCGGCACGCGCTGCCAGGGGACCATACCGGCCAGCGCGCAGTTGCTCAGGATCGGAACGACAAAGGTCTTATCGCGACCGTATCGGGCCCGCAGGGCGTCCCATCCGCCTTGCTGCTTGAGATATGCCTTCGCACGCTGGCTTGCTGCGAAATAGTCCGAGGCCTTCGGGACAATCTCCAATTCTTCGATAGCCATCGAGTCGGAGGGACAACGCAGGCTAGCGCTATCCGCAGTGTCCGACATTTTCCATGCTGCCAAGACCAGAAGTGTGGTTGCCACATTGGAATGACTCTTGTCCGTGTCTCCGAATCCTCCATCCGCGTTTTGATGCTTGAGCAACCATTGACATCCGGCATCAATTGCCGGATGAAGGTCTTGCAATTGCCGCAAAGTCGAGTTCGATGACGGAAACGACGGCTGCGAACCGTCATCCTTTCTCGCAGCCCGACGATACTGCACCATGGCACTTACGGCAGTCGCCGTAGAGAGGGCGGAAGTGGATAGAGCACCGGCCCAAAAGCCGCCGGGACCAAGCTGTTCCGCCAGATAACGTCGGGTGGTTGTCCAGGCGGAATGAATCCTGCCTTGGCTATCTCCCAGACCGCGCTCGGAGAGTGACGGCCGAGCATGATCTTCTACATCCCCGGGGGGAGTGCCCATTGAAGTTGGAGACGCGTCCAGCATGAAGAATTTCAGGTACTGTTTCGGGTTTAAGGGTGGGTGGTTAGGATTTCATTTTCGAAGGCATTATAGGTGGATTGGAACCAGATAGCCTACCATGATGGTTGCGACGGCGAGCTCAAATCGGAACACTGGGCCTGTCAGGCTGGCAAATCTTTCACAGAATGGGCAGCGGAGTGAAGCAGTAACATCGTTGCGGCATCACGTCGTCGCGGCGTCACGTCGTCACCGAACGCGGCGTAATGGAAGGTGGTCAATTGGCAATTCGGGTCATCGGCGGGTGGCTAGCCCAGGGGTGACTGACGAACAGCTATAGAAGTTTGTAGGGGACGTGCCGAAAGCATGAATTCAGCGATCATCGAGCAGTTCCTTCGCAAAGTGCCTGGCGATGCGGGAGAGTTAACGCACGGGCTAGAACAGATTTACGCTCTCGGTGTCCCCGACGATTTGTTCGCCCATTTTGCCTCGCAGCTTGCACAGTGTTTCTCGAGGGGACATAACGCGGAGCGAGCGCTTGGGAATCTGCTTCGATTTCTCGAGGCCTCCCGATCTCCCTTGGCATGGATGTCGCTGTTTGAGCGAGAGTCAGAAGCCCTCGATATTCTAGCGCGGATGATCGGTGCCAGTGATTACCTGGCGGAACTTCTGATCCGCGATCCGGAAGCTTTCGATCTGCTGCGTGTCACTGACGGTCAGCCGGTACACGGCGACGTTTTGCAAGATGAGATCTCCACCGAGATAGCCATGGCCGCCGATATGCGGGCCATGCTGCGGATTCTGCGCTACTATCGACACCGCGAGATTTTGCGCATTGCATACGGGGATTTGATTCACGGTCAGCCGGTGGATACCGTGATGTCGCAATTATCCATTCTGGCGGAATCCCTGGTTGCCGCCGCTCTCCAAGCTGCTCGACAAGAAATGAGCAACAGTGGACGTACGGAGCCAGTGCATCGCGACGGTAGGCCATTGGGACTGGCCATTTTAACGCTTGGAAGATTGGGCGGCGGCGAACTGAGTTATTCCCACGAATTGGAGTTAGTTCTGATTCGAGAGTCTGTGCCGCCTCAAGCCTCCAGCGGAACCAGCCGCAATGCGGAGACCACTTCGGATGAGTACTTTCAACGCTTAGCTCAGGTGTGGATCAAGCTACTCAGCGAATCGACATCGGATGGCGCAGCCTACCGTGTCGATATGCGATTTCGCCCGTTTGGCAAGGACGGGAAATTAGTAGCCAGCTATGAAGAAGCCGTGCGGTATTACGATTCGGCAGGACGGACCTGGGAACGCCAAGCTTTTGTCAAGGCACGCTGCATTGCCGGCGACCTGGAACTCGGCCGCGGTTTTCTCCGCGAATTACAGCCTTGGATTTTTCGCCGTTACCTGATGCGTGCGGATATCACTGGCTTAATCGCCCTGAAACGCCGAATTGAACGCAACATGCTCAGCGCGCCGGAAGGGCACCTGGATATCCATTCAGGCAAAGGCGGTTTGGAAGAAATCGAATCGGTAATCCAGTTGCTGCAGTTGCTGCACGGGGCTGATCATTTGGAAGTCCGCTGCACATCTACGCTGGGAGCCATCCATAGTTTGAATGCCTCTGGATGCATGAGTGACGAAGAACAGTCTGTCCTGGCGGATAACTACCGCTACCTGCGACGGATTGAACACCACCAACAGATTATGCAAGGCCGGCCGCATAGTTCGCTGCCACGGGACTCGCAGGAATTTGGTCGCTTGGCCGTCAGTCTATTTGCGGATACCGATACTGAGCAGGCTGCTGCGCAATTGCGTCAAGATCTTCGCCAAAGAACCGAGCAAAATCGAGGTGTTCTCGAGCATCTGCTGAGTCTCGCTTTCTCCGGCGAAGATTTTGATGGGCAGCACATGTATACCGCGGAGAGCGATTTGCTGCTGGATCCCGAGCCGTCTCCCGAAGTCATCGAATCCACCTTGCGACCTTACGGCTTCAGCAACTGCAAGGCAGCCTATCGGCATCTTCAGGAATTGGCGACCGAGTCGATCCCATTTCTGTCAACCCGCCGAAGTCGGCATTTTCTTGCAGCTATCGCCTCCGACCTTCTACAGGCGATCTCTCAGACTCCGGATCCCGATCGTGCCCTCATTAGCTTGGCCAATGTCAGCGCGTCCCTGGGTGGCAAGGCAGTGCTTTGGGAACTTTTCAGCGAGAATCCGCCTTCGATGGAGTTGTGTGTCAGGTTATGCGCAAGCAGTCCCTATCTGGTGGGAATCCTGACCGGCAACCCCGGAATGATGGATGAACTGCTGGACTCGCTGATGCTGGATAGTTTGCCCAGTCATGAAGAGATGGCGGCAAGTTTGGAGCAATTGTGCCGCGGGGCGCTAGAAATCAACCCGATCTTGCAAAGCTTTAAGAACTCCATGCATCTCAGAGTTGGTGTGCGTGATATCCTGGGCAAAAGCACCATTGAAGAAACGCATGCCGCTTTGTCGGACATCGCCGAGGTTTGCATCGAGCAGGTTATTCTCCACGAATTTCACCGGTTGGTGCATCGGTTGGGTGTGCCTACCACGGAGCAAGACGGAGGGCGCAAGGACGGTGCCGAGTTGGTCATACTGGCTGTCGGTAAGCTGGGCGGCCGCGAGCCCAATTATCACAGTGATGTTGATCTGATGTTTCTCTTCGACGGAGACGGATCTACGACCAGTCTCGTTCCCAATCGCCGATTCGAGCCTACCACGAACCGACACTTCTTCAATCAGCTTTGCCAGAATGTTACGCATGCACTGACTCGCAATGGACCAGCCGGACGTTTGTACGATGTCGATATGGAGTCGCGTCCACTGGCCAAGATCGGCCAATTGGCCATCAGCTTGGACGACCTGCTGAAGTACTTTCAAAGTGGGCGCGATCAAATTTGGGAACGCCAGGCAATTTGCAAAGCGCGTCCCATCTGGGGTAGCCCTGACGCGAGAAAGAAGGCGATGCAGTGCATCACACAAGCCTTGTCGCTCCGCGAATGGACGTCGGACGATACTCGCCAGGTCTACCAACGCCGCCTGCAATTGGAGCAGGGCGCCGGACCACGCAACCTCAAACGAGGCCGAGGGGGTACCATGGATGTGGAGTTCGTCGTGCATTTGCTACAGTTAGCGCAAGTGAGGGACAACCCGCAAGTATTGGTTTCGGGCACGTTGGATGCGCTGCAAAAATTGCGAAGTCTCGGTCTGCTGGACACGCCGCAAGCGGATCAGTTACGTCAAAACTACCAATTTCTAAGAAGTATCGAATCTGGTATTCGATTGATGAATGCGAGCGCACGTCATGATGTGCCAGATCATCTGGATGATTTGAAACAATTGGCCTTTCTTCTCAAATCACAAAGCAGCGTGGCCTTATCCGGCCCACAACTTCTCGAGCGATGCCAGCTGGTGCGTGAACAATGCCGCCAAATCTTCGAGAGCACCTTCCACGAATGGCTCCCTCCAGAAGAATCGACACCTGGAGATTGAATACGTAGTGCTTTGTTGCAGTTCAATGTTAAGGTAGTGTACGCGGCGACGAGTTCGAGAGCCTTGCAGATTGCCTGGACTCGTCGCCTCGGCCACTAGAGCCGACCTTAGTTTTCAATTGCAACAAAGCACAAGTATTCCTTGAAAGCAGAATATTTTCAGATGAGCAAGATTCCGTGCCATCGGCCTGGAGAAAAGTGGTGCCGCTCGCCTTACTGCCGCCTGATGCGGCTTGCCCTATTGGTGGCATTCGGGAGTCTTAGCTTCGGTCACCCCCTGCTACAGGCAGAGGAGAAGGACTTGAAGGTGGCAGCCCGCAACGCCATGCGGTCCGCCGCGGAATATTTCCACGGTCAGGTGGCCCGTCACGGCGGCTACGTCTACTACTACGACTTGGAGCTCGGGCAGCGCTGGGGAGAAGGGGCTGCAACCGTCGATCAAATTTGGGTCCAGGAACCAGGCACTCCGGCCGTTGGTATGGCTTATCTGTTCGCTTGGGAGGCAACTGGCGATGACTTCTATCGAGAGGCTGCAGTCGACGCCGCGCGGGCTTTAGTCTATGGCCAACTCCGCTCCGGCGGCTGGACCAATTGCATCGATTTCAATCCCCAGGGAAATCGAGTTGCCCAATATCGGAATCTTCCTCGCCGCGGAAAAAACTATTCTTCTCTCGACGATGGTCAGACTTCCTCGGCCCTACGATTTCTCGTCATGGTTGATCAGGCCCTCAATTTTGAAGATGCTGCGATTCACGAAGCCTGTCTCTTCGCCTTGGAAAATCTGTTGCAGGCACAATTCCCCTGCGGAGCTTTCCCGCAGGTATGGGAGGGTCCTGTGGGCAAGCCGCAACCCGTTCAGGCAGCCTACCCAGATTACGACTGGCGGACGGAAGGTCGCATCAAGGAATATTGGAATCTCTATACGCTCAACGATGATCTTGCTCCGCATGTCGCGAAGGCTTTGCTGGAAGCCCACCGCGTCTATGGCGATCACCGTTGTTTGGAAAGCCTGAAACGGCTGGGAGATTTTTTGTTGCTTGCACAAATGCCCCAGCCTCAGCCAGCTTGGGCCCAGCAATACAACTACAGCATGCAGCCTGCTTGGGCGCGGGCCTTTGAACCCCCGGCAATCGCGGGACACGAGTCACAATCGGTGATCGAACTGTTGATGGACATTTATCAGATTACCGGTGAAGCACGTTACTTGAAGCCCGTTCCAGTTGCATTGCAGTATTTGCGGAACAGCCTCCTGCCAGATGGACGATTAGCCAGGTACTACGAGTTGCAGTCGAATCGGCCGCTTTATATGCAACGGGAAGGCAAGGGCTACCAACTGACCTACGAAGATGGACAGCTTCCCAGTCACTATGGCTGGAAGCACAAGTCGCGGCTCGATGAACTCGATTCACGTTACCGTATGCTGAAAGAACGTGGCGCTTCTGGAAGCCTGGAATTGGAGTTGACTGCATCGCTTCGCCCGGCAGATGCCGTTACCGAAGACCGAGTTCAGAGAGTGATAGCCCAGTTGGATTCGCAAGGTCGCTGGATTTCACAAATCGGCTTGTCCGCCGATACCTTGCAGCCACTCGTTGGCCAGCCGAAGTTTCCGCCAGGATACTGTTTCCTTTCCAGCGCCACATTTTCCGCCAATCTCCGTTTGTTGGCCGAGTATGTCCGCGCCCCAATCGCCCGCTAATAAACCACGAACCACCCGGCAGGCGGCGTCAAGTAGGTCCCGCTTGCCG
>JANSWS010000621.1 GCA_024743355.1 bacterium | reverse complement strand
TGGTAACGAGATCTAAGAACCAAACGCTGCTGACCAAAATTGATCTAGCCGACCGGGCGAAAACAGCGTGCAACTTTAAGCTAAAATGCCAGTTAGCAGATAAATCGTTCCACAGGGCTGAGGATCGAGCGAATGCGTTGCCAACAGACTGCCGCGATTATTTATAGATCAACCATGGGTCTGGTGATTTACCTGTGCTTGGTACATGGCCTCGCACCTGGCCTGCTGATCGCACAGGAGCCTATCCGCTTTGCGCGGGAGATTCTGCCTATCATCCAAGACCATTGCATCGCCTGTCATTACCCCGGCAACGCCAAGGGCGATATATCGCTGGCGACGTTCGATGATCTTGAGGCCGCCGGCTATGTGGTTCTTGGTGAACCGGATTCGAGCTACTTGATCGAATTGGTCACTTCGCATGACGGCCAGCAGGCCAGTATGCCTAAAGATGGACCGGCGTTAACGGAACAGCAAGTGCGACTCTTACGAGACTGGATAGAGCAGGGCGCCCAGTGGCCTGCGGACATCACCATTCACGAGCGTCCGAAGGCCGATGCGTCCTGGTGGTCGCTACAACCGCTGGGTAAGCCCACAGTGCCTGAACTGGATTCGCAGTCAAGGCAGCAATATCGGGATTGGCTGCGTACACCCATCGATCGATTTGTGCTCGACGAATTGCAGCAGGCGGACCTGGCTCCCAACCCGCTGGCTGACCGGTCCACCCTGTTACGTCGCTTGACGTTCGATCTAACCGGCCTGCCTCCCACACCAGAAGAGATGGCCGCTTTCCTTGCGGATGAATCGCCGCTCGCCTACGAAAGACAAGTCGATCGATTGTTAGCCTCACCTCGCTACGGTGAGCACTGGGGAAGGCATTGGCTGGACGTCGTGCGGTTTGGCGAGAGTACGGGATACGAACGTAATATTATTATCGATGATGCCTGGCCCTTCCGCGATTATGTCATTCGTTCGCTCAACGCGGACAAGCCTTTTAGTACCCTGATTCAAGAGCATTTAGCGGGTGACGTGGTCGCGGCGGATGATCCTCAGCGAGAAATCGGCGCTGCCTTTCTGGTTAATGGCCCGTACGACAATGTGGGGAACCAGGACCCGGTTCAGGCAGCGCAAATCCGAGCCAACACGATCGATGAGATGATTCGAGCCAGCAGCGAGGCATTCCTGGGACTGACTTTTGGTTGCGCGCGATGCCACGACCATAAATTCGATCCCATTCGACAAACCGACTACTACCAACTCTATGCTACCTTTGCCGGTGTCGAACATGGCAGCCAGGTCTGGGCTTCCGCCAGCGAGCGTCAGGCACGGGCAGAGCGTTTGGGGCCCTTGCAGGAGCAGAAAAATCAACTCACCCAGCAACATGATGCGTTGCTGGAGAGCATTCGCAGCCGGGCTTCCGCTCACGAACAGGAATATGCCTCGCGGTGGACTCGACCGACTGTGAATCGTACCGGCACCCAAGAAGACTTTTCACCGGTGGAAGCCAGGTTCGTCCGCTTGCTATGTGATGCTCGGGATGACAACGTGGCAGCCAGAAGCGGTTTTCACATCGATGAATTTGAAGTGTGGAGCGCGAACCTTCCGAAGCGCAATGTTGCCTTGGCAGCCAAGGGCGGTGTCGCCAGCGGGCCCAGCCGCAGCATCGAAGACTTTCCCGGAGCTTACGGTCCTCAGCTGACGATTGACGGCGAGAGCGGGGCTTGTTTCATTGCCTCTGACAACTACTTGATGATTGAATTGGCGACTCCTGAGACGATTGATCGCGTCGTATTCTCGAGCGCCAAAGATGCTAACAAACCGGAACAACCCAAGTTTTCCTTCCCTGGCGAATACCGCATCGAAGTCTCGCTGGATGGCAAAAGCTGGACCGAAGTAGCCAGTGGTGCAGACCGACTGCCCGTTTCTCCGGATCATCGCCAGACGCGGCTATTAAACCTGACGCAGACCGATGAAGAGCAACGCAAATTAGCGGAATTGAAGCGGTCGTTGCAAGCAATTGAGGTACAACTCAGACAGATACCGCCTCTCCCAACAGCTTGGATTGGAAAACGCAACGCACAAGCGGCCAAGGGACCGTTCTATGTCTTCCTGGGTGGCAGTCCACAGAAAACCGGTTCTGAAGTTGCACCCGCCAGTCCGGCTATCCTGGATACCTTTCTTGAAGGCTATCGTATCGAGGATCTGGAGCAGGAATCGCAGCGTCGTTTTGCTTTTGCCCAATGGGTTACGGACGACCAGAACGCGCTCACCGCGCGGGTCCTGGCCAATCGCTTGTGGCAGTATCATTTTGGAACCGGAATCGTATCCACACCGAATGACTTTGGTTACATGGGCGAACCACCGTCGCATCCTGAGTTGCTGGACTACCTGGCCGGGCAACTGTTGCGTTACGGCTGGCGTCTGAAACCCATACACAAGCTGATCGTGATGTCCGGAGCCTATCGCCAGGCAAGTACCTTTCGCGAGGCAGCGGCTCGAAGCGACGCCGACTCGCGTCTGCTGTGGCGCTTTCCGCCTCAGCGCCTCTCGGCCGAGGAAATTCGCGATTGTATGCTGAGCATAGCCGGCTGTTTGCGTCTCGAGATGGGAGGTCCTGGCTTCCGTTTGTACCGCTATCTTCAGGACAACGTCGCGACCTATGTGCCTTTGGATGAATTTTCTCCCGACACCTACCGACGCGGCGTCTATCACCAAAACGCCCGCGCCTGCAAGACGGATCTGCTAACGGAATTTGACCAACCTGATTGCGCGTTCTCAGCCGCGAAACGCGCCATCACCACCACGCCACTACAGGCTCTGACGGCGCTCAATCATGAGTTTACCATCGACATGGCGAATGCCATGGCAGAGCGACTTATCGCCGAGGTGGGATCGGACGCTATGTTGCAGGTGCAAAGAGCCTTCCTGCTGTGCTTTGGCCGTTTGCCAACGCAGCAGGAGGAGC
>JANSWS010000294.1 GCA_024743355.1 bacterium | reverse complement strand
TAGACAGCTTGTCAGCAGGCTAGTTGATGGAACAGGAGAAAACCGAGAAAACAGAGCGGTTTGCTTACTCTGTTTCCTCTGTTCTCTTATGTTCCAAACGATTGAGGCGACGCACCAACACCGTTTGCCCGCCGCAATCCTATGCAGGGGAAAACAAAAGCCCAGTCGATGCACTCTTGATCACGCGTCTGAAATGACTGCAAAACAAAAACTTGTGTGGTACAACGAGGCGTTTCGTGGGGAGGTCGCGAGCGAGCACACGCGCAGCGGGTCGGCGAGCGGGTGGGGGCTCCCGGCTCTTTTGCAGGCCTACAATGGTTCGATCTCTCGAAATATTTCGGTTCCTCCACAGCCGGTCTATAGCGTTCCCTTCGTACTGGGAATGTCCGTCTGGCGGGGATCCAGCGCCACAGCCATTTTCAAGGCTCGACCGCTAGCCTTGAAGATAGCCTCTGCGACATGATGACTGTTGCGTCCGTAGTGCAGCAGCACGTGGTAGTTGCACAAGGCATTACTGGCAAAGGAATACCAGAAGTCCTCGACCAGTTCGCTGTCAAATTCTCCGATTTTCGCGTTGGGAATCGGAGCATTGAAGACGACGTAATTCCTGCCACTCAGATCGACCGCGACGGTAACCAGCGTTTCTTCCATGGGTAAAACCAAGTGACCATAGCGGGTGATTCCGCGTTTGTCCCCCAGGGCCTTGGCGAAGGCCTGTCCAAGACAAATTCCAATGTCCTCTGTCGTATGGTGGGCGTCGACCTGCGTATCGCCCTGGCAGTCGACTTCCAGATCAAACAGGCCGTGCTTGGCAAAGAGTACGAGCATGTGATCCAGGAAACCAACGCCGGTTTGGATCTGGCTGCGACCGCTACCGTCCAGATTGATCGAGAGGGCAATCTTTGTCTCGGCCGTCGCTCGTTGGATAGTCGCCGTTCGATTCATGAAACGCTCTCCGCCATATGGCTTCTCAGAAGTGCAAGACAGACGTCGATTTGTTCATCGGTGCCGACACTGATTCTGAGACCGTCGCCCCAGCCTGGGTAGTTCATGTAACGCACCAGGACACGATCCTTTTTCAGCAATTCATATAGCTGCTTCAAATCTTGGCTATCGTGGGTGCACCAGACAAAGTTCGCCTGGCTATCCGTTACCCCGAATCCCAGCTCGCGGAACGCTTGCGTCATTCGATCTCGCGTGGCGATGACTTTGGCACGGTTACTCTGCAGCCAACTCTGATCGTCAATCGCAGCCGTAGCTCCAGCTAAACTCAGCGCGTCACAGTTATAGCTGTCCTTGACCTTGCGCAGCATGGCGATCATCTCGGGCCGCGCAACCAGAAAGCCGAACCGCAGCCCCGCCAGGCCATAGGACTTGCTCAGCGTTCTTGAAACCAAAATCCTTGGGTTCTGTTGAACTAGTTGCATACAGTTGAAACTGGCGAAATCAACATAGGCTTCATCGACTAGCAACGGACAATCCAAACGATCCGCGAATTCGAGAACCCGTTCAGCCGAAACCATGGTTCCACTCGGACTGTTGGGGTTGGGCAGAAAAGCCAGCTTGAGCCTTTCTCTTGGGGCCGCAAAACTTTCCACCTTCAGACTAAAATCGGTTTCAAAATGCACCTCGTCGAAATTCGCAGCCTGCAATTCGGCTAGAGTGCGATAAAGAATGTAGCTGGGATAGGGCAAGCGAAGACAATCATGGGTACCGACAAAGGCCCGCGACAGGATTGTCAAAATATCATCGCTGCCATTGCCGCAGAGAATCCAATCGGGGTCCACACCCAACACATCCGCGGCCCGCAATCGGAAGGCCGTGCCCAGCGCATCCGGATAGCGTTCCAGACCTGTTGCCGCAGCGGCTTGGATTGCAGCCACAACTTTGGGCGAGGGTGGATAAGGGTTTTCGTTCGTATTGAGCTTGATGAACTTACCTCCCTGAGGTTGTTCACCCGGCACGTAGGCCGCCATCTCGCGGATATTCTCGCGAAACAAGCCCTTGATATCTTCCGTCGAATTCAAAATCTGCTCACTTCACCATACGGGACATGACGCCCACCGAACTCATGGACAATCCATCGACAAGAAAACCATCCAGCTAGGATCAATTACTGTCGCGTTTCTCAGCGAAAGCTGCGGAAAAAGCTACTCTCGCGGAGCGAAAGACAACTATCGGACACTAATTGATCGAACGTTACTTAATCCTGCAATCTAATATCAACGCTGTGGCGGTGGGCGGTTAAACCTTCCTTATCAGCCAACATGGCGATTTCGGCTTGAATCCCGGCCAACGCTTCTCGCGAGTATTCGATCACGCTTCCGCTACGCAGGAAAGAGTTGGCTGACAAACCTGCGGCCCAGCGTGCTGTCCCGCCCGTGGGCAGTACATGCGATGGACCAGCCGCATAATCACCCAAAGCCACCGGACTAAAGGGACCCAGAAATGTAGCCCCGGCGTTCCGGATGCTGTCGGAAAGCAAGCGCGGCTGCTGGCAAGCGATATGCAAGTGTTCCGGAGCAATCAGATCCGTCACTTCGCAAGCGTGCTGGGCATCGCGGACCACCACGAAGGCTCCGAAGTCATTCAAACAATCCACCGTCAGCTGGCTGCGGCTGAGGCCGGCCAATTGTTTGACCAGCTCTTGCTCCACGCGATCCACCAGATCCGCATCCCAAGTTACGAGCAGACTGGCGCCGGGCGAATGCTCGGCCTGTGCCAACATGTCCGCAGCGGTATACGCGGGATCGGTGGTGGCGTCCGCGATGACCACCACTTCGCTGGGACCGGCGATGGAATCGATGTCGACGTCGCCATACACGAGTTTCTTGGCCAGGGCCACGAAAAGATTTCCCGGCCCGACGATTTTGTCCACGGCCGGCAGTCCCTGGACCCCGTAAGCCAGAGCGGCCACTGCTTGCGCGCCGCCGATGGGATAGACCTCGCGTACTCCCAACTCGTAACAAGTTGCCAGCATATCGTCGTTATAGGCGCCATACTGCGTAGGCGGGGCGACCACCGCGATCTGTTCGACTCCGGCGGCCTGCGCTGGAACCACGGTCATCAATACGGTGGAGGGATAAGCCGCTGCTCCGCCGGGGACGCACACGCCGACGCGCTTCAACGGAACGTAACGCTGGTCCAGCCGAATTCCCGCCGCCGGCTGAATACTCTGCGTGGTATGTAAAATAGCCTGCTGGAATTGAAGGATATTCTCGCGGATTCTCCGCACAGCCGCCAGAAACTCGGGGCTGGACCGCTCGTGCGCCTGCTGGAGGCGTTCGGTGGGCAACGCCAGTGGTTCGCCCAAATCCGCCCCATCCAAGGCTTGCGTGAAGTGCTTCAGTGCGGCCAAGCCCTCGGTTCGCACCGCCTCACAAATGCGCTCCACCACTTGTCCCGGTGACAGCACCTGGCCAAACACCTTTTCGGTCAGCTCCCTGCCCCTGGGGCTGACGACATTACCCGACGGACTGAGCTGCATCCTCAGCTGCTCGAGCTCGTCGCTGAAGGAGGCTTGTCGAGCATCAAGTCGACGGATATTCAGGGTAGAAATGGCGTTCATGGTCGGCACAGGGATGTGGGAATCGCTGACATATCGGAGGTCTCAACAGTAACGGAGCAAGGCCAAACGGAAAAGCCCGCAGTGCATCATCCAGTGGTGAATATCGCCTGCCCAGCAGCGATTAGACTGGGGCAACCGACGTTCGTAGCAAGAACCTATCCGAAAACCGAAGAGAACCGCGGCACATGGCTTTCAGACAGTTTCTAAGCCCGTAGGATCCGATGAATCGCTCTTGAACCATCTTCCTGGCAACCGGGCAGAGAGGCGATGCCTTAACACTCTCCCGCATATTGACCCGCATATTGAATCGCAAAGTTGTGGCGGCACAGCTGTCTGCCCAATTGATCTCATGGCTGAACTGACGCATTGCCCAATCGATCTCATGGCCCAGCCTGCTGCCGGAATCCCGTTTACTAGCCGCAAGCTTGGCGGCCAATCGCCACACAGGTAGCGACTCGCCAGATGGGGACTGTGCTGGGCCGCGGCCGCCGATTGCACTAAATTGGGAGCTGCGTGCGGATGACCGTTGGCACAGGCGGCAATCGCAATCCCAGACACTTGCAAGCAGTATTCAGGTTCGCGAAGAGTATGCCGCCAAGGATCGATTTACGCAGTGACACGGTTACCCAGCCCTGCGAGGGAATGAGAGAGGCCATGGCCAGCGCCACCGTGGGCGACGATGTTATTTGTCACGATCCGACAGTCGAAAAGCTGCAGGAAACGATCGCCGAGATGCTGGGCATGGAAGCGGCCTTATTCATGCCCAGTGGGACCATGGCCAACCAGATCGCGCTGCGAGTTCACTGCCGCCCTGGAGACGAGTTCATCTGCGAGGCCAACTGCCACGTTTACAATTATGAGCAAGGTGGCTTTGCTCAGTTGAGCGGATTATCTCCCAAGTTGTTATCGGGCGTGCGGGGCATTCTGCATCCCGAGCAATTCCATGGCACCATTTCTCCGGATGACGACCATGCACTGCGAACGCAACTGGTAACTCTGGAGAACACTCACAATCGAGGCGGCGGCAGCGTGCAGCCTGTGGAGTACGTCGAAGCTATCTGCCGTTGGGCTCACGACCATGGACTGCGCTGTCACCTGGATGGCGCTCGACTATTCAATGCCGTAGTGGCCTCTGGAATTGAGGCTCGGCGTTGGGCTGCGGCATTTGATTCCGTCAGCGTCTGTTTTTCCAAAGGCCTGGGGGCTCCTGTCGGATCCGCTCTGGTTGGCAGCCGTGAATTCATTCGCCAGGCACGCCGCGTCCGCAAGCTGTTTGGGGGAGGCATGCGGCAGGCGGGGATCATCGCTGCCGGAGCTCTGTACGCTCTTAGAAACAACATTGAGCGGATGGAAGAAGACCATCGCAAAGCACAACGGCTAGCGGACGTCGCGGAAACTTGTATCGGCCTGAGTATTGATGCACCGCCTGAAACCAACATAGTGTTGCTGCGGGTCGATCCGGACTTGGGTACGTCCCAAGATCTGGTTCGCAAACTGGCCGAGTACGAGGTGGGAGCATTTCCCTTCGGACCGGAGCAAGTCCGTTTAGTGACCCATCGGAATGTTGACTTCGAGCAGATCGACGAAGCCTGCGGAGCGATCGGCCAGATTATGGCTAAGGGCCGCTTGAGGGATTAGACTGCGAGCAACCACTGACATCATTGATTCGAACATCCCCCAGTTTCTTGCAACCTTCCGAAAGAACCGCTGATCGATATGCCAGTCGAACCGCTCCTGGAAATGCACGGCATCTGCAAGCAATTCGGGCCGACAATCGCTTTGCAAGACGTGGACCTGAGGGTTCAGGCGGGACAGGTATTAGCCCTGATCGGAGAGAACGGTGCCGGCAAGAGTACGCTCATGAAGGTACTGAGCGGGGCGCATCGGGCCGATAGCGGTAGCATGACTCTGTGCGGCCAGGCTTTCCAACCCCATGGTCCTCACGATTCGCGGGCTTCCGGCGTGGCCATGATCTACCAAGAGTTGAATCTGGCCCCTGATCTTTCCGTCGAAGACAACATCTTGCTTGGCCAGCCAGGCAGCCACGGCCGCTTGCTGTTCCGTCGCCACCAGCGCGAGCGCGTCCGAACGGTTTTATCGATGATTGGACTGGAGCAACTGTCGCCCAAGGCCATTGTCGGTCAACAGTCGGTCGCCACCCAGCAGTTAATCGAAATCGCTCGTGCGCTGGCCTGTGATGCCAAATTGATTTTGTTCGATGAACCGACCAGTTCTCTTCCCCAAGCCGATGTCCAGCGACTGTTCCAAATCATTGAACGACTCAAGTCGCAGGGTATGGGAATCGTGTACATCAGCCACTTTTTGGAAGAAGTCCGAGAGGTTGCTGACCGCTACGCCGTACTACGTGACGGTCGAAATGTCGGCACAGGCTCCATCTCGGATATTACGGACGAACAGATCATTTCCTTGATGGTCGGACGCGATGTCGATGACTTGTTTCCAGTTGTACCCCACCAGCCTGGCGACACAGTCTTGCGAATCGAAAATCTCAGCGGCGACAGGCTGCCCAAATCCGTCAATTGTCAGTTGCGCAAAGGCGAGATCTTCGGTGTGGCGGGACTGGTGGGCGCCGGACGCACCGAACTGCTTCGCTGCGTGTTCGGTTTGGATCCCATCACCAGCGGTCAGGTTTTCTTGGAGCAGCAGCCCATCCCGCATCGTGCCAGGTCCAGGATCCGAGCGGGCTTCGGGATGCTCTCCGAGGATCGAAAGCGGGAGGGACTGGCCCAAGACCTATCGATTTTAGAGAACATTACGCTGAGCAATTTGCGGCCCTACACCCGCTTCGGCTTCCTGCAACTTCAGCAACGCAAAGAGAAGGCGGCGCAGCTCATGCGGATGGTTGAGGTCAAAGCCCAACATGTAGGCCAGTCGGTGGCCGAGCTTTCCGGAGGCAACCAGCAGAAGGTAGCTATCGCCAGGATCCTGCATCAGGAGTCTGATATTCTGCTGATGGACGAGCCAACCAAAGGCATCGATGTGGGAACCAAGGCCGAGATCTACCGCTTGATGGGAAAGCTGGCCGCCGAGGGTCGGACTGTCATTTTCGTCAGCTCCTATCTGCCGGAATTGCTTGCCGTATGCGACCGCATTGGCGTCATGGCCCGTGGTGCACTGCGCGAAGTTCGCAACGCCGAGGACTGGACGGATGATTCCATCTTGGAGTGCGCAATCGGATCGACCTAAAACCACCAACAAACTTGCTCCGTTACCGAGCCTACCCAGAGCCAGATACCAGCGACTGTCGATTTCGCCGGGATGCCGTTCGGCTGAACTTGCAGCCCGAGAAAGGTTTCGCAATGACCTCTCGCTGATCCCGTTTTTTTCTTCGCTCGTATCTCGTTCCTGAGCCGGCCGTACTTGAAAGAACATGAAGAAACTCACCTCGCTATTTCAATTGCTGGTCCGCTCGCAATTGGGCCCACTGGCCGCTCTGATGGTCATTGTGATCTTGTTCGCGTTGGCGGATATGAGCTGGGGCAGCGGCAATTTTCTGACGTGGCGTAACTTGCGGGTGATCTCCAGCACGGCATCTCTGATTGCTGTGCCTGCCATGGGCATGACGCTCATCATTATTGCCGGGGGAATTGACCTTTCCGCCGGCACAGCCTTGACCTTGTCGGGAACCGTACTGGCTACGCTGCTGAAGAATTCATCCGTTTCAGTAGATGAAGCGGGGTTTGCCAACAACATGCTGATTGCCTTGGCTGCAACTCTGCTCACGGGCTGCCTGTGTGGATTCATCAATGGCGGATTGATCAGCCTGACGCATGTGGTGCCCTTCATTGTGACACTTGGCACCATGACCATCTTTTTGGGGATCGGGCAGATCATTGCCAAAGAATCAACTGTTTACGCGCCTCCAGAGCATCAACCTGATTGGCTGCAAAACCTTTGTTACACAGGCTCGCGCGTGGAAAAATACGAGATGATCGCTTATGTGCCTTCCAGTGCCATTGTGGCCGTGGTTCTAGCGCTCTTGGTTGCTTGCTTGCTGCGTTACACCGTGTTTGGTCGCAATATATTTGCCATGGGCAGCAGCCCTTCCACAGCCCGTCTGTGTGGCATCAACGTGGCGTGGACCACTCTGGTGGTGTATGCGCTGGCGGGCTTCTTTGTTGCCGTCGGTGGTCTGCTTTACTTTGCCGATGTCAAGAATGGGAACCCCTCCGACGGAACCGGCAAGGAACTAGAGATCATCGCGGCCGTCGTACTCGGCGGAGGCAGCTTGAGTGGCGGCCGGGGATCGGTCTTGGGCACGCTCGTGGGTGCTCTCATCATCGTTGTCATACGCAACGGCTGTGGGCTTTTACAAATCCCCAATACGTACACGCACATCATCATTGGCGGCATCATCATCATTGCGGTGATCGTCGATCAACTCCGCCACGGTTCGCCTGAGTGGCTATTTCGCATGTTGCCGCGAAATCGCACTTCGGTGGAAACGTGATCGAATTCGTTGATCATCCGGGCTGCCAGGATGTGACATAGAAACTGCCCGAAAACCATTAGCCGCTTTGGCGTTGGCCGCGGTTCTCTTAGATTTTCGGGGCTCTTAGTTCGACATCAGGCAGATTCATCTTGCGTCTCTTGGCCTGTCATGAAGGGCTTGAGCCAGCCGGCTAGATCCATCGGCAGGGGCATCTGAAAACGCAATTCTTCTCCAGTGATCGGATGCCGAAAGGCGATCTGATCGGAGTGGAGCGCTTGCCGCGGAGCGCCGCTTTCATCGGGAATCAGCTGTCCACTTGGTAGTCGATGATAAATCTTGTCGCCGCAGATTGGATGTCCAGCTTCCGACAGGTGTATGCGAATCTGGTGGGTCCGCCCCGTCTCCAGTTTGCAACGCACGAGACTGTAGCGACCATCGGCAACAGGCTGAGATGCCACCACGTGGGTCACCGCCTCCCGCGCCGAATCATCGTTGGGGGGAGGTGAGTCCAGCAGCCGACCGTTTTGCATCAGCGAACCCCGAATGCCATCGCCGCGGTCGCGAACCAGCCAGGACCGGATTGTTGTCGGCTGTACGGTACCATGGCATACCGCCGTGTATCTGCGGTGAACTGCGTGACGTTTGAACATTTGCATCAGTTGCTGTTCGGTGTTCCGATTGCGGGCAAACAGCATGAGCCCACTGGTATCTCGATCCAAGCGGTGGACGGGGAATACCTGAAGCTCCGCGGGCAACTTTTTCAGATTCTGAATGTGACCGGGCCGCTGACGACCGCGCTGCAAATTCGTTTCGAACCTGCCTCGGTTCATGCCCTTGGGGGGCAGCGGCGGCCAGCGGAGCTTCTGGATTTTGGCCAACACGGGCGGCAACATCTCCTCCAATGTCGGCTGCACCTGACGCCGTCGGGTAGACAACTTGCGCTCCTGGAAATGCCGCACGGTGGTAATGCCGGCTGGCTTTTCGACGACCAGCAGATCATCATCCACAAACACAATCCGAATATCGCGTTGCTCGACCAATCGCGACTGTGGCTGCTGAAAGAAATGGATCACATCTTTGTCTGTCATCCGCCGAGCGGCGTCTACACACAAATTTCCGTTGACAGAAACTCTGCGATGGGAGATCCATTTCTTAACTTGTCCCCAACTGCTGTCGGGGATCAGATCTTTCAGGACAGCTGAGAGTGTTTCACCCACGTGCTCCGGGCGCAAATGGTAAACTGTAGCAGTTCGAGCTGGATCATTTTTCATTGCAGACTTAGCTTTATTAGCAACCAGACGAGATTCCAAACCAGGCAGTCCATTCCAAATTCATGAGTCCATTCCTGATCTTTGCTGGCATCTGGATTCTCACGGGAATCTTAGGCCTTATCATCTTTATGATCGCCCTGCAGGCCGACAAGAAGCGGCGGGCTGATCTGTCCCAATTCGCATCCGATCTCGGTCTGCAGTACCAGCACGCGCTGGACCCGGAAGATGAACAACTGTTTTCGGGCTTCCAGCTCGCACAGCAGGGTCGCAGCCGAAAAGCTTCCAACGTTATCGTAGCCGACTCGGGCGAGCTGAGGATGATCCTTATGGATTATCAATTCACCACCGGCAGCGGAAAGAATCAATCGGTCCGCAAGCAATCCGTGGTGCTGGCCCGATCCGCTTCCCTGTCCCTGCCCAGCTTTTCGATTGCTCCCGAGAATTTTTTTCACCGAATCGGCGAGTTGCTTGGATACAAAGATATCGACTTCGATGACGATCCGCGATTTTCCAATCAGTTTTTGCTGCACGGCGCCGACGAATCCGCGGTTAGACGTTTTTTTTCCTCGGAGCGCCGCAATCGATTCCATGACTATCCCGATGTGACCGTCGAGGGCGCGGACGATTGCTTTCTCTTCTATCAGCCCTCAAAACGCTGGAAAGCGGATGAGACAAAGCTGTTGATGGAGAAGGCTTTCGCGATCTATGCCATCCTTCAGTCCTAACGGCATCGGCCAGCACGCGCGTCCCCGAAATCCGGTAGCTTCGGCCCGTGGTTGCCTGTCAACCTGTCGCGTTCTCCCCAACTGCGAGGTGGAAAGCCGGAATGAGGTGTTTACTCCGGTGAACCTGAACAACTTTCCAGCGGCGTCTTAGTCTGACACCATTGCTATTCGAACAGGTTGGAGGCCCTGAAGGTAACGCTTTGAAGGTCGGATTCCTCCCGGGCTCATGCAGCCTAGCAATGATTCGGGCTGGATTCCTGGCCTTCGACCAATC
>JANSWS010000553.1 GCA_024743355.1 bacterium | reverse complement strand
GGCCTTTCGCAGGTAACCGTCCTTCCCGCCTAAGTCTCCTGTTGTCCATCGCACCCATTCGACGAACCACCCGGCAGGCGGTACGTACTACAGGCGATACACAAGTAGGTCCCGCTTGCCGAGCGGCGACCTGGACGCAGGCAAGCTTTGGATCGAAGTCTCTGTTCAAGTTCAACCGGTGTTCCATCCAAGCTGTTGAGTCCAAGCAGGACCAGCCTTTCGCAGGAAACCGTCCTTCCCGCCTAAGTCTCCTGTTGTCCATCGCACCCATTCGACGAACCACCTGGCAGGCGGTACGTACTACAGGCGAAACACAAGTAGGTCCCGCTTGCCGAGCGGCGACCTGGAATAGCGATGGCTTGGGATCCCACGCATCGGTTTTGACGCCTGCAGGTGATCCAGTTCTTCCATAGAGCTTTTGTGAGCAACTTCAGCGAACGATCTTGAGTTGGGAAAGCACTGTCCAGCCATCAATGACTGGAACTTGGTTGGCAAACCGGATGGCTGGACGATCTTTCCAAGGGTCGCGGATGCCCAAGGCAAGTTGGTATTTCCCTGCGGGCACATTAAAGGAGAGTTCCACGGATTCCGAAAACTGTCCTGGCTTCCAGTTTCTGACATCCCAAGCTGTCTTCTTGCTGGTCACAAAGTCGTTGTTCCCATCAAACAGTGCCCATTCGATGCTCCAGGGGTAGTAGAAGGGAGCCACTCCTTGATTCTCGCCTTTCAGCCAGATGTTGAATGTTCCATCCGCGGTCGAAACGCCGTCGTGTCTTACTTCGCCAATTTGAAACTGGTAGCCCATTTTTCGGACGAGTTCTTGGCTGTGTTGAAGAAACTCCGCGTCATCCGACTCCTCCAGGGCAGGGCAGTAGGGGCCGACCCAAGTGAAGTGAGCCCGCTGCAACATGGTCATGCTGGTGGAATACTCTTGTCCTAGCCAAAGCTTTGCTTGGTTGGGCACCATTTCGCCGCCGACGACTGCCGATTTCCAGTTGGCAGACCTGCCTGTCTGTTGCAAGCCCGCCAGAAAGCTCCAGTCCTTACCGTTGTCAGTATCCTCAGGGAACATGTCGTCGTGGAATCCGATCCATGCCTGTTGGCCAGCGTAGTCACGGGCGTAACGCACCATCAACGATTTGTCCGGGAAAGCACGGCGGTATGCATCGATAACCCGCTGTTCGGTTTGCGGTGATGCGTACATCTCGTCACGCGGCCACGTGTGCCACTCGCCCCAGAAGCCGAGCAGCCCTAGTTGAATGAACGCGATTCTCGGATGCTTGTTGTAGCGTGCACCCAGAGCGGCGATCAGATCTTCCATAGCGCGGACCATTTGGGAGTTGTTGTAATCGGGCGACTGTCCTCCGCCGTGTGCATCATAGTGCGTTTCTTTGACACCCGCTTGACGCAACCAATCCGGCAACCCGGAGGGCTGCCCCGGATAATCGATGTATACGCGGAAGATGACGTGCTTTCCCTCGGCGGCAGCCACGTTCCATGTCGCTTCCCATTCCTCGAATTGATAATCACCTTGTTTGGGTTCGAGTTGACTCCAGGGCACGTAGAAATAGACCATCGAGTAGGGCTGATGGATTTCGCCTGCATCGGTATAAGGGCACCATCCCTTGAGCGGATTATCGATCGGCCCAGGTCCAGGCAAGGGCTTTACCAATACCTCTTGAGATTTCACTTGAGCAAGTGGAACAATAGCGACCATCACCGCAGCCGACATGATCGAGTACCAATTTCGCATCAATTCCCCAGTCGGTTCTTAGTCACTTTCCTGACAGCCGCTTGCGACTCGACGCAGGTTCGCGACCGCAATGCGAATGTTTACGTTTGCGGCCCTTCGATGCCAATGCATCTCCTTGACGGCAGCTATGAATTTCCCAGCCATGTCTACGCAGTGATTGGGTAGCGGCTCGTGAGTGGTCTCTCGAGCTCAGGCTACTTAAGGTAACGAGTTGCGTTGGCTCCTTTCGATCCGATGCTCCCGCCGACGTCAGCCTTTTCGTCCCACTGACCTCCGCTCGCCCTAACAAACACGTGACCGAAGGTCAAGCATCGTTCCGGTTGCGTTCCGGTTGCGTTCCTGTTCATTCTTGCAGCACTGAACTAAGTTGGGCAATGGGCCAATCCCTTTTCGCTTTCGCTGTCCCGGTCTGCGGCGACGCGCGAGCCTACGCGCCCGCGTAAATTCCCAACACAGTCGATTTACATCAAGAACCTCTTCCAGTTGAGTCATCATGTTTGGAAGCCCAAGCAAGTTTTGGATGAAGAATACCCGTCGAGCCTTTCTGCGTAGCTTGCTCTTTCGCGAGACGATTGGGCTTCGACACGGAGGCAGGAATTACCTACCCACATCGGTGCTGGAGACGCTTGAGTCGAGGTATCTACTTTCGTCCACGCCCTGGCAGTTAGCGGCGGCGCCCGCCGAATTGAGTCAACTGAATCCAACTGGCATAACGGTGATCGTGGGTGAAGATGCCGCCGCAGCCAATTTGGATAATCTTGCCAGCACAATCGAAACTTATGCCGACGACCAGAACGGTAGCCAAGGAGTTTGGCGTCTGCAGTTAAGTCCGGGTGGTGCCGACTTGAGTCCCACGCCGAGCGCTGTGCTGGAACAGAACACAGGCGAATTGATTATACAGGTTTCGTGGGGTGAGCCTGATGTCCAAGAGAACGCGCATCACGCGGAGGCCGTCGGTGATCGGCTGTTTCAAATTCTTGAGAGCCTGGGTGATGAAGATGAGCAGGTGGCAGGTGCTTTTCGTAACGCCCCGTTGCACTTCATCGGTTTTGGTGCCGGCAGCGTGGTCGCCAGCGAGACTGTTGAGAGATTGATCCGCGTGGGAAGAGACGTGGACCAACTCACTTTCCTGGATCCGTACAGCTTGCAATCTGTGGCTGCGGTGGACGCAAGCCTGCCTGGCGAGGCAACTGTCACGGCACCAGCGCTTTACGATAGCTATGTGTGGCAAGGAGTTGGCTTCGCAGATGTTTACTATCAGACAACCGAGGGAACGGGCGGCCAGCCCATTCCAGGTGCTTTCAACTTTGCCGTCGATACTCAGGGTGGAAACGCATTCTTTGGAGAAGGTGGAAGCCCGAATATCGTCGACTACTACGCGGCTACCGTCCTTGGAGGCCCGATTGGGTATCCCTTGTCGCGACTTGCGGGCGGCCAAGGAATGCGAGATGCGAATCTGTACTTTCCGGCGGGTGAAACCTATTTTGGTGCCAATCAGGACCACACGTTCTCGCCGCCGGAGGTGGTTGACGTTTCCACAGGAGCGCCGAATCTCAGCACCTTGACGACTCAAGGCTGGTTGCCGAGCGATGTTGAAACTGGTCGTTGGAAGCCAACCGTAGATACCTTGGTGCCTTTCAACGGAGATTTCGAGGCTTCGCCCTCCGCCCGAAGCATTCCATCCTGGACCTCGGGGGCGGTCGGTTTGAAGCCACTAGTCGCTGAGACTGGCAATTCCTTCTTGCAGTTACGCCAGAGCTCCAGTCAATCAGCATTTCGTGAACTCTACATCCCGGATACAGCCGGTCTGCTTGCGTTCCAATACCGACGGGCGGTGGCGGATGCCGGGCAAAAGCTCGAGGTAATGCTGGCAGACCAAACGCTGCTCCGTCTAGATCTTGCGACCACCGATGCGGACTGGAGTTCTTTACAGATCCCCGTCCCACCGGAATTTCAAGGTGGCTCGACGCGGCTTACCTTTCGGCTTGTCGGCAATCCAGTGAGCCAGGGCGCGACGGTGGACTTGGATGACCTCCGATTCCAGTCGGCAGTGAGGCAGGGAGATCTGGGGATCTTGGATCTGAGCCATGCGTGGCCCGCAGGCACAGATTTTCAATTCTCGGGGTTTAGCTGGTCAGCGGATGCCGGTCCTGCGACGCAACTGGAAAGCACGCTCGACCCAACAACCGGCGATTTGCTTTTATCTGCAGGCGGAATCGAATATGGCCGCATCATAGTGGCGGAGCGTTTAGGAATCTCGGAGGACCCTTTCGCGCAGGCTGGTGTGTTCGCATATGCTCCGGCCGCTCGACGGGATTTGTTCATCAGTGAACAGTCGGGCG
>JANSWS010000267.1 GCA_024743355.1 bacterium | reverse complement strand
GCCTCTTGCGTCGGAACGCCCCTGGGGGCGGCCTTGGTCGCGCCCTACATTAGCGATTTGGTCATCAAGCTGACCTTTGCCGTGGTCTGGTGCAGTTTCGGATTGATGCTGATCTTCAATCTGAACGAAGTGAGCAGAAATACCGCGAGCGTTCAGCAAACCAAACCCGGTCACCGCAGCCTAGGTATTCTGGTCGGATTCTTTGGCGGGATTGTGGCTTCGATTATCGGAGTGGGAATCGACATGCTGATTTTCGCGGCCATGGTGCTGCGATATCGTGCGGATCTTAAAGTGGCCGTTCCCACGTCAGTCATATTGATGGCCATGACCTCTGTGGTCGGCATTACAAGTAACTTAGTGTTGGCCGCCTTATCGCCGCGTTTTGCCCTGAGCTCCGAGTTGTTTTACAGTTGGCTGGCGGCCGCCCCGGTCGTAGCTGTGGGTGCTCCCTTGGGATCTTTTGTGGTGCAACGTATCCCGCGTGCACCGACGCTGGCATTTGTTTCTCTGTTATGCATCCTCCAATTCATTTGGACCGCCTACCAGGAACGGATATCCGCCATGGCACTGATGTTGTCTCTGTTGGCAATTGCATTGCTAAATGGAATCTTCATGTGGCTTTATCGCTTGGGCCATCGCCCGGGGAACAGGGGCAAAGCAAGCCAGATCGTGGTCACCGAGCCAAGCTTGAAGAATGAAGAGTTCACGAATTCCGGTCCGCTGCGCTAGCCGTTTGCTCCCATGGGGCTGGTCGATGCGTGGGGAATTATGGGCTTTCTGCGAAACAAAAGTTGGCCTTGCGGCCCTTGCTAGGGACCTGATTGACAATGGATATGTGGGGAATTCTTGCCGACGTGGTGGTCTTGCTCGCCTCTTGCTTATTGGCGGGCAGCATCGCTTCGCGGATTGGCCAAAGCCCGCTGGTTGGCTACCTGTTGGCCGGCATGCTACTGGGCGGCCCCGGTAGTATCGGCCTGGTCCGCTCGCAAAGCGAAATCGAGGCCATTGCCGAACTCGGGGTGGCCTTGCTGCTGTTCAGTCTGGGACTTGAGTTTTCAATTGCCCGACTTCGTGAACTGGGCAGTCGGCCCTTGGTGGCTGGAGTTATCCAGGTCACATTGACCGTTGCTATCGCCGCTGCTTTGGCGCTGCCCTTTGGTCTATCCATCAAATCCGCCTTGGCCCTGGGGGCCATGGTTTCTCTGAGTAGCACGGCAGTTGTGCTCCGCATCTTGATGGAACGTTCGGAGTTGGAGGCACCTCATGGTCGAAATAGCCTGGGTGTGCTGTTGACTCAAGATATGGCGGTCGTGCCGCTGGCGATCTTGATGACTCTGCTGGGCGGCAATGGTACGTCCACCGAGATCGCCCTGGATGTTGCGAAGTTGGTTCTGATGGCAGCTCTGTTGTCGGCGGCTTTGTACTTGTTGACCCGGGTTGCGGTACTCGCATTGGGAAGTCTCACACTCCACAGCAATCGTGAACTGGCGGTTTTATTGGCGGCCGCGATGGGATTAGGTTCCGCTTGGGCCGCCCACAAGGTAGGCGTGTCACCTGCATTGGGAGCCTTTGCCGCCGGCATGTTGCTCGGCAGTTCCAGCTTCGCTACACAGATTAGAGCTGACGTTTCGCCGCTACGGATCCTTTTGCTGACTCTGTTCTTCGGAGCGGCCGGGATGGTGGCAGATCCGATTTGGATCTTGATGAATTGGTATGTGGTTGCCTCAGTGGCGATTGTGCTGACGCTCGGCAAGCTTCTTATCATCGCCTTCATTTTCAGACGCTTGGGGCAATCCTGGCGGGTGGCGGCTGCAAGCGGACTGTGCTTAGCTCAAGTTGGTGAATTTGCCTTCGTGTTGGGAAGCGTCGGCCGCGATTACGGTGTGGTGTCGGAAGATCTGTACGCCCTGGTGGTTTCCGTCACGATCGTGTCGTTCTTTCTGAGCGCATTTCTCGTTCCGCTGGCACCCCGATTCGGCAACTGGATCGCAGGCCTGGGACGAGCGGCCAATCGGGAACCGCAGGCGGAAGCTTCCCGCAAGGCACCTTGCGACGCGATCGTCATTGGCTTTGGTCCAGCTGGGCAGTTGGCAGCCTTACCTTTGATCGATACCAAATTCAGGGTCGGCGTCCTGGACTTGAATCAACAGGGCGTGCAGCAAGCGATCAGTCTCGGCTTTGACGGCCAAGTCGGCGATGCAACGCAATCGGAAGTGCTTGAACACGCCCATATTCAAGATGCCCGGCTGGTCGTCATTGCCGTTCCTCACCATTCGGCAGCGTTGAGCATTCTGCAATTAATACGTGCTAGAAATCCCAATGCCGAAATCATCGTCAGGTCCCGATATGAACGCCATGTACCGGACTTGATGTCACTTGGCGTCCAGGTGGTGGGAGACGAGCACCAAGTGGGGCTGGCCATGGCGGGCCAGATTCGCAACTGGCTCGATCACCTAAACTAATTGGATCCCGGCACTCGTTTGCATGGGGATAGATTTTTCACGATATCTTTTCCCACAGACGGCTCCGCAACTCATTCTCGGCAGTCATACTGGCACGCTCCTACCGTCCCACGTTGTATCCTGCCCATTTTCTCCACGAGGCGCTCTATGATTCGCGGCAACGCCTTTCGCGTGACACACTGCTTGGCCATCTACAGCATATTTTTGAGTGGGGCGAACCTGCTCGCCCAGAAGTCGAGCTTGGCCGAGTCCACGGCGGAGGCTGAAGCCGCCAACAGCTTACAGGCTAGCGGCACCGTGTTTCACGACGCCAATCGCAACGGCCGCTATGACCCACCTGAACAGCGGTTGGCTGGAATTAAAGTCTCCAACGGCCGGGAGATCGTAGCCACGGACGCGAAAGGCCGCTACACGATTCCCATAGATGACGACAGCATCGTTTTTATCATCAAGCCAAGAGGCTGGGCGACGCCCCTGAACCAGCATAACCTGCCTCGCTTCTACTACATTCATAAACCAGCGGGCTCACCTGAACAGCGTTATGCGGGGGTCGCACCAACCGGCCCGCTGCCGGAATCCATTGACTTTGCTCTGTACCAGCAAGAAGAACCGGATCAGTTTCGGGCCTTGATGTTCGGCGATACGCAGTCTCGCAATAAGACCGAAGTTGGCTATATGACGCACGACATCATTGAGCAAGTCATTGCCGAAAATGCGCACGAAGCTTCCTTGGGCGTCACTTTGGGCGATATCGTATTCGACGATTTGGACGTCTTTGAACCCCATAACCAGGCCATCGCGCTGATCGGCATTCCCTGGTACAACGTGATCGGAAACCACGATTTGAACTTTGACGCGGCCAGCGATGAGCTGTCCGATGAGACCTTTGAGAGCCACTACGGGCCCAGCTACTATTCCTTTGACTATGGTCCGGTGCACTTCATGGTTCTGGATGACGTGATGTGGCATGCAGCCGAGGAAGGCAAACGGGCGCATTTTACCGGTGGCTTGGGCGAGAGGCAGATGGCGTTTATTCGGAACGATCTCGAGCGAATACCGGAGAATCAGTTGGTGGTTCTGATGATGCATATACCACTGGTCAATGTGGAGGATCGCGAGGAGCTTTATCGCATGATCGAAAAGCGGCCCTTTGCCATCTCCATTTCCGCGCATACCCACTATGTGAAGCATTACTTCTTGGATCAGCAGGACGGATGGCAAGGTGAACAACCGCATCACCACATTGTCAACGTGACCGTCTGCGGTAGTTGGTGGCGGGGAGCTCCCGACGAACTGGGGATCCCACACGCTACGATGAGTGATGGGGGGCCCAACGGTTACTCGATCTTAACCTTCAATGGCCACGAGTATGATCTCGAGTTTCATGCGGCTCGAAGGCCGGCTGACCATCAAATGAATATTTATCTGCCGAAAGAGATTCGGCAGGCAGAGGCGATGACCAGTGTGGTGATCGCCAATGTGTTTAATGGTTCGGAACGCACTCAGGTGCGTTTTCGTGTTCTGCCCGATGGCCCGTGGACGGACATGCAGCGTTTCGAGGGAATCGCCCCCTATTTCGCACAACTCAAAGCCATTGAGGCTTCCCTGGATGAGCCCCTCGGGCTGACCCTGCCGGGTCCGTCAGTGACCAATCACCTTTGGCGGGCCATGCTGCCCCCAACGCTGCCAGCGGGCACCCACGTACTGGAGGTGGAGGCGACGGACATGCATGGAAAGAAATACGTCGATCGGGAAACACTGCGAGTACTTCCGCAGCCAATGAGAAACCCATGATTTTCCCTGACGCCCGAGATTGCCCGAGACCATGATTTTTCCCAGGTTTAGGCTGCCCGGGATTTTGCGCGACTTATTCGGAACGCTGAAAGCTCGGTGGGCAGACTTTGGAATACCAATCGACTACGTAATCCTCCATGAATTGGTAGAAGGGGTTGTGGCGACAGCGCAAAAACAAGGAGCTGGCAATCATCAGCGCACTGGGCTCAGAGAGTAAGCTGAGTTCGCCCAGGTGCAGTTTTTCCTCGAAGTCACCTTGGGCGCGTCCATACACGGGGTCGTCCAGCGGAAAGGGTACGGCCACGTGCGACAAGGACGCAATGCCCTCTGGCCAGCGCATGCCTGTTGTCTGTTCCGACCACCGATGGCCGTCGCGACTCTGAATGCAAACCTCAGGCGAGTCCGAACGGGCATTGGTGAGGACGCTCAATCGGAAGGGTAGATCCGTGCGTTCCAGTTTGCTACGCATAGGGGCCTCAAAAGAACGATTGATCAAATTCGTCAGCCATTCCTCGCGGTTGATGTCAAACAGGAAGAGTTCGCTCTCTGCGCTTTCCAATCGGTCAAAGAGCACGGTGATGAGCTTCTCCGCCATCACCGTGGAATCCACCACGGATTGCATGGCCAAAACAGGCGGGTAGTCTTTCATTCTGCCCAGTTTCTTGAGCCGTTCGAGCTTTCTGCGAATGGACTTGGTCATCATCCAAGCTTGAAAATTACCATTCATCGGCCAGGAACTGTACTTGAAAGGATCAATCTCGGCATCCACGTTGGACCAGCCCGCCTTGGGATTGTTGGAGATCAAACCGACGGTGTGATGCAGCCGTGTGATCCTAGCCAGCGGATTCACACCGAGCATGGGAGAAAACAAGCTGATCGCATCCACCCGTGGCAATGAATCATCCTCGAGTGCGGACAGAGCGTAGTGCACGCTCAAGGCACCACCATTCGAGTAGCCACCCAAGACCATGGGGACGCCCTTTGGCAGCATTTCTTTCAGGCTGCGAGCCGCCACCCGGACTGCGGCTGTCCAATCCAGCCAAGACACGTTCGCCAGGGCGCAGGGGCAGGTGCCGTGGCCAGGCACTCGCAGCCACACAACCGTGTAGCCTTCGGCGTGCAGCCGCTCGCCAATGGCTTTGAGCGAATAGGGGCAATCGCTCAGGCCGTGCAGCAGCAAAGCTCCGCCAATGGGATTTTCAGCCCGCTGGATCCATGAGCGATTCCAGTTGTGGTCAAAATGCTTGGCAGGATTGCAGATGGACTCTTTTTGGTAACGACAATAGGCACCTTCGGACGCGTCTGGCCAACTATGTTGCATCAGCGCATCAAGCTCAGCGAAAATTTTGGCTTCTTGCTCCAGGTAGTTTTCCAGCGTGTAGCCAGGCTGTTCGTCGGACGCTACGAACTCGGATTCCGGGCGTTGAAGATGCCAGCCTCGGAGTTCCGGCAGCGCTCCGGACATTCGCCCCCACAGGAACAGAAGAGCCATGCTGACGAGAATCGCAGTGAATACCAAATTTGCCGCTACCAGCAGCAACAGCCTGACAATCGGGCTACTCCAGTCTCGCAAAGGAGCCGCCTGCAATAGACTGTAGCTGTGATAAACCAGTGAGATCCCAGCCAGTACCGCCAAGGCGATCACCAACCATGCAGCCGCACGCAGCCATAGAGATGTATTTCGAAGGGGGATTTCCATGTGCGATCATTCCTTAGCAGCATGCCGTAAGGAGGACCAGGTTCAAATTATGGATCTTGGGTTCAAGACGGTATCCAAGATTCGCTTCCGCTCTTTGAAATGCATCTTCCACTCGGCTATCCTGTCATAGATGCATCTTGCCGCCGCCTGCATTTTTGCAACATACTGCAGCGAACTCCACGACAATAGACGAGGACTGTTCGTTGGCCTTGATACTTTGGCCGTGCTCGGCAGCGAAGGGGAAAGCAGCTTTGGCGCGGTCAATACTCGCGTGCCGGTAAACACCCTGTCCGGCGGACTTGGAGTAAAGCATAATCTCAATATGATTACGATTCCTTCCAAGTCGAAGTTTCTGTGTCGCGGAAGTTGCTTTCTGCTGCTGCTTGTGCTGTGGATCCTGGCGGATTCATCGCTAGTGGTCAGCGGTGAACCCGCGGAAGTGTCGGGCAGTACCGGTGGCGCATCACTGGTGACTGTCACGTTACATGCGGGAGAGCCGGCAACCGAGCCGGCCAGCGTCGCTGCTGTGTCTCATGCAAATGAGCTGTTGCGCTTCGAGACGCAGCGTTTCTTGCTGACGCGGATCCCGCATCGCTACGATGCTTGGGGGATTCGTGACGCGTGGCAGGCTCCCCTTCTGTTGCGACTAGAGGCCAATGTCGCTCTGCCACCAGGCACCCATCGATTGCTGGCCTGGGTTCGCGGTGCATCGCGACTGACCGTCGATGGAAGTCTAGTGATGGAAACACAGGCTCTAGCACGTAAACAGCGAGACGGAGAGGAACCCATCGCGCCCCTCGCCCAACCGCCACAACCTGGGCTGCGTGCGCGTGACTATGGTCAACAGGAGATTATCCAGGAAATCCAGGTTGGTTCGAATCTAGCCGACGCGCTCACTGTCTGCCATTTTGTGTGGCAAGTAACACTGGGAGGCCAGGGCCAAAGAACCGAGACCGGTGAGATCTGTCTGGCCATCGAATTGGAAGGCGGAGATGGTTTTCAAGTGCTGGCTCCCGACGCAAGCTCTCGGCTGCCATTGACGGATCAAGCCGTGGAAGCTGCCAACGCAGAGTTCGAATCCAGCTTGAATCGCTTGGAGGCACAAGTTCGCCGCCAGTTGGCAGCTTCGATGGATGAATATTGGCAGCGTCGCCACGCTTTTGCCCGGCACTGGGCCCAGCAAAATCTAGCCACGCATTTCAACGACCTGCAATCAAGGGATGCTGTGAATAGGGTGGATCTCTTGCTGCAAGAAAAATTCAAGCGGCAGAATAGCTTGGAATTGGTAGCCGGGCATGAAGGGGGAGAACTCTTTCAGAAGGAGGTCTTGCCGATACTGCGCGAACACTGCTGGCGTTGCCACGCAGAGAAGCGGCAGGGCGGCTTGCAGCTTGATAGTCGCCACGCGGTGTTGCAATCCGGTGAATCGGGAATGCCGGCTGTGGTGCCTGGTGATCCGCAAGCGAGTTATCTGATGCAGCAGATCATCAGCGGCGACATGCCGCCCGGAGAATCGCAGTTAAGCGAAACCCAAGCGGCGCTCATCGAACAGTGGATTCGCGAGGGTGCGGAATGGTCCGCCTCAACGTCCGTGGAATGGCGAGCTGGGGAAGGACAGTCACAACAAGCTCCCATAATTGACGATGCATCCTTCCTGCGGCGCGTCTACCTTGACACGATTGGTGTCCCGCCCAGCTTCGCGGAAATTCAAGAGTTCTTGCACGATAAGAGCCCTAACAAGCGGCAAGAGCTGATTGAAGAGCTGCTCAATGACGAGCGACTGGCGGACAACTGGATGAGCTTCTGGCAGGATTTGCTTGCTGAGAATCCAACGCTACTGAATCAGTCGATGGGTAGCACGGGGCCCTTCCGCTGGTTTCTCTTTGAGGCACTGGTGGATCGCAAGCCGCTGGATCGAATGGTGACCGAGTTGGTGTGGATGCGCGGGGATCCACATACCGGTGGCAGCGCGGGCTTCGCTTCTTCGGGAGAAAGCGATATGCCGCTGGCCGACAAGGCTCACATCCTGGCTTCCGCGTTTTTGGGCGTCGAGCTGCAATGCGCACGCTGCCACGACTCCCCTTATCACGAGACCACCCAGCGCGATCTGTATGCCTTGGCGGCCATGTTGAAGCGAGATGCCGTGAAGATACCTTCAACCAGTCGCGTGCCACCAGCGTTCTTCGAGAAACAAGGTCGTCAGTCGCTCATTGAAGTGACCCTCGAGCCAGATGCCGAAATTGAACCGGTCTGGCCCTTCATCGGCATCTCGGACATCGCTGACAGGCAACTGCTGGAATCTTGGATGTTGAATCCGCCGGATACGCGTGAACGACTGGCTGTATTGCTAACTGCACCGCAGAATTCTCGATTCAGCCAGGTGATCGTCAATCGCCTTTGGAAGCGTTTTATGGGGGCTGGTTTAGTCGAGCCTGTAGACGACTGGGAAGGGCAGACTGCCAGCCATCCAAGACTGCTGAAGTGGCTAAGCTACCGTCTGTTGGATAACGATTACGATCTGCGAGTCGTAATGGGAGACATTTTGAGTTCACGTGCCTACCAAAGCCAGGCGGTGGGACATAATCTCGCGGTACCTTCCAGCGAGAGATTTTTCTCGGCACCCGATCGACGGCGGATGACGGCCGAACAGGTGGTGGACAGCCTGCATGTCGCCATGGGTAGCCCCATCGCCTGTGAAGAACTGACTTTTGTTCATGATGGACAGCGTGAACTGGGAAAGCGTCAGACTCTGGGAATCCCCAAGCGTGCCTGGATGTTCACCAACTTGAACAATGAACGTGATCGGCCTAGTTTGTCGCTTCCGCAGGCACGTGCCGTGACAGATGTCTTGGAAGCCTTCGGCTGGAACGGTTCCCGTCAGCATCCGATCAGCGAGCGCGATGCCGATCCGCATCTGTTGCAGCCAGCAATCCTGGCCAACGGTGTCTTGGTTGCAAATTTGACCCGCGCGTCGCAGGGCAGCGACGTCGCCCAGCAGGCTATCGATGCGAATTCACCCCAGGAATTGGTACTGCATTGGTATTGGAGAATCTTAGGCAGAAAGCCAGACTCCGCAGAATTGGAAAAATTCACAGCTGCGCTGGCCGATGGATTCGAATCTCGCATCGTGGCACCCGACCAGCTGCAATATGCCGAACCGCTACCGAGGTTGCCGTTGGTGACGTGGTTCAATCATCTACAACCTGAAACTACCACGATTCAACAGGAGCAAGAAAGAAGGGTTCAGGCTGGTCCGCCACCCGATCCCAGATTGGAGACAGGCTGGAGATCCGTTTACGAGGATTTCCTGTGGAGTCTGATCAATCATCACGAATTCGTGTGGATTCCGTGATGGACTTGACTATAGCACCCGACTGTTTGGGCGACCTGGAAAGGTATCGAGAAAGTAGAGCGATGCAACAATCACGTACTGCCAAGTGGAAAGCGGATCGTCGCAGCGCGCTGAAATCATTGGCAGCCGGTGCCGGCTTATTTGCCTGCGGGCGCCAGTCAGCCATGGCCGACGTTGAGCACATGCCGCGCTATGTCGGAAAGGCCGAACATGTGATTTCAATCTGGCTCGGCGGTGGTATGGGGCAGATCGACTCCTTTGATCCCAAGCGTCAAGGCGATCCTCTGGCCAAGCAGGCCGGCGCCTACTACCGAAGTATCCCGACAGCGGTCGACCAGGTGCGGGTGTGCGAACATTTGCCTCGGCTGGCTCGGCAGATGGAACGCGTCACAGCCTTGCGAACGATACACCATGATGTGATCGATGAGCATGCGGCAGCTGTGAACCGCATGCACACCGGCAGGCCGGTGAGCGCTACCCTGGTCTATCCATCAATGGGATCTATAGTCGCCAACCAACTGGGAGCGGCGAATGAAGGAGTACCCGCATACGTTGTCATCGGCTATCCCAACGTCACCCGCGGGCCCGGATTCCTGGGAGCCGGTAGTGGCTACCTCTACCTGACCGATACGCGAAAGGGGCCAGCAGGCTTATCGCCGGCACAGGATTTGGACCAGGAGAGACTCGCGCGAAGGCGAAAGTTTTTGGCCAATGTGTCCGATCACGCCCCCGCAGCAGATGCCAAGATTCGAGATTATCAGCGGGCGGTTCAACAAAGTCTTCAACTGGGCGGAGACGCTTTTCAGCGTGTTTTTGAATTGGACCGTGAGCCACATAGCCTCCGCGAGAGCTATGGCGGTGAGTTCGGTCAGCGTTGTTTGTTGAGTCGACGTTTGATCGAAAGAGGCGTGCGATTTGTCGAAGTCGCCCACAATTTGAATTTCTTGAACGGCAGCGGCTGGGATGTCCACAACGAGGGTATTTTGCAACAGCACGCGTTAATTGGCGAATTGGATCAGGCCGTGTCCACCCTGATTCTGGATTTGGAGCGTAAACGCTTGTTGGAGAAAACCTTGATCGTGATTTCGACCGAATTTGGCCGGCCTCCGGAATTCGATAGTGGCGGTGGCCGCGGCCACCAGGGATCCGCCTTCACCTGTGTTGTGGCAGGCGGGGGTCTTAATCACTGTGGGGCCTATGGCGTGACGGACGAGCTGTCGAAAACAATCGTCGAATCGCCCGTGGGAGTGCCCGATTTCTTCGCGACGGTGTTCGCCGCTCTCGGAATCGATTATGGGAAAAACCTCTACGATGGTGATCGGCCTGTTCCCATTACCGACGGCGGTAAACCCATTGCCAGGCTGTTTTCGTAAGCTGCGGGTAAAGGCAACGTTATGAAGCATTTTGTTCGAGCGGGCTCGCCCGCAAATACAAGGTATGCCAGCAGCCCCCGTAGCCGCGGACCGGCTTTGCTGGGCGCTGACTCTGGAACGGTGACTTTGGAACGCTAACTTAGGGCCGCCGCCGTTCACCATGGCTTCCCGGGTACTTCCAACCTTCCGAAGAAACACGTCCACGCCGGCCGTAACGGCACTTCGCACATGAGGCTGCATTGCTACCGCTGCGCCCGAACGTAGGCTTGCCCAGGTG
>JANSWS010000231.1 GCA_024743355.1 bacterium | reverse complement strand
TATTCGCAGATCGAACTGCGGGTCATGGCTGACCTGAGTCAGGACCCTGCCCTGATCGAAGCTTTTCGCAATGATGAAGATATTCATACCGTTACCGCGTCAAAGGTTTACAAGGTTGAGCCGCTGGAAGTGACCCGAGAGATGCGGGATAAAGCGAAAACCGTCAACTTTGGCATCATCTATGGGATTTCGGCTTTTGGGCTTCAGCAGCGCCTGAATATCCCGCGTGCGGAAGCCAAGGAGCTGATCGATAACTACTTTGATAAGTATCCGGGGGTGCGCGAGTACATCGATCGCACGATCGCTTTCGCCCGGCAACATGGCTACGTGCAAACGCAGACCGGAAGGCGGCGTTTCCTGCGGGATATCAATTCACGTAACCGTACTTTGGCTAATGCGGCCGAGCGGCTGGCAATGAATAGTCCTATCCAAGGAACCGCCGCGGACATTCTCAAGTTGGCGATGATTCGCGTTCATCGTAGTTTGCGCGAGGCCGGTTTTCTCACCAAAATGTTGCTGACTGTGCATGACGAAATCGTCTTTGATTTACACCGTTCCGAACAGGATGCGGCTGTCGAGCTCATTCGCCAAGCCATGGAAGGTGCCTTCGAGATGTCGGTGCCTTTAAAGGTCGAGTGTGGCGTAGGACAAAACTGGTTGGAAGCCCATTGATCCCGACGCGAGTTATTCCATAGACAACTCGTCGGCGGGCTAATTGATGGAATAGCAACGGCTTGCACGCCAGCTCAGGCCGAGCTTTCCCACTCAAAGAGACTTCAGCACCGCTGCGGCCGCTTCCACGGTTTGATCGATGAGTTGTGGCGTATGTGTTGAGGAGAAGAACAGAGCTTCAAACTGGCTACAGGGCATGTACACCCCATGCTCAATGAGTCCCCAGAAATATTTTCCGAAACGAGTGCGATCACATTCGGAGGCATCGAGCCAGCAGCGGACCGGACGGTCGTGGAAGAACAGCGTCATCATGCTGCCTACACGTTGAATCTGGTGCGGCACTCCGGCGTCCGTGGCGGCTTGGTGTAAGCCAACCTCGAGTCGTTTTCCTTGCTCTTCCAAATAGGCATAGGGGGATTCGTCGCGGAGGAGCCGTAGCGCCGCCCCGCCAGCTGCGGTAGCCAGTGGATTTCCGCTCAAGGTGCCCGCCTGGAACACCTTGCCTGCGGGCAGCACTTGATCCATCAAGTCGGCTCGTCCACCGTACAAGCCCATCGGTAAGCCGCCTCCTACAATTTTCCCCATCGTGGTCAGATCGGGAGTGACACCGTAGAGCGCTTGGGCACCTCCGTAGGCAACGCGAAACCCGGTCATGACTTCATCGAAAATGAGAACCGTCCCGTGCTGGGTACATAGCTCTCTGGCCCTTTCCAGAAAGCCAGGCCGGGGAGGAACACATCCCATATTGCCAACAACCGGCTCGAGAATCACGCATGCCAGCTGGCCGCCGTGCTCGGTAAACGCACGCTCGAGTTGTTCCGCGTCGTTGTATTGCAATACCAACGTATCTTGGCTCGTGCCGGCAGTAACGCCGGGAGAATCGGGAACCCCCAGATTGGCAGCTGAGCTTCCGGCAGCTACCAGCAGGCTATCGGCATGTCCGTGATAATTGCCCGCAAACTTAATGATCTTGTCACGCCCCGTCGCGCCTCGAGCTAGGCGAATGGCACTCATCGTGGCTTCCGTACCGCTATTAACGAGTCGCAGCTTTTCGATACTGGGTACCGCCTCCACGATCAATTCGGCCAGTTCCGTTTCGGCCCGCGTGGGGGCACCATAGCTGGTACCGCGCAGTGCCGCCTCGCGGATGGCCTCGACCACTTTGGGGTGGGCATGACCCATAATCATCGGACCCCAAGAGCCGATGTAGTCAATCAACTGATTGCCATCGACGTCATACAGATAGGGGCCTTCCGCTCTTTCGATGAACAGGGGCTTGCCGCCGACGGCTCCGAAGGCCCGGGCGGGACTGTTGACCCCTCCCGGCATGAATTTGCACGCCCGATCAAAGGCAGCCAAAGACTCTTGTTGCTGAAACTCGGTGGTGGCTTTGGTCAATTTTCCGAACTCCCTGTGTCAACCATAAATGGAACCCCCAAATTGTCTCCATTCGGCTGAAATCCGCTACCGTCGATATCAACGAAGATCGGATTCGTTACCGCGACAGGAGGCCGCTCACCTGCGTCCGGTCCCATAACCGGCCCCAGCTTTAATCCTTCACCAATCGCAGCCGCGATGAAATGGGTGTCTTCGTTCAATGCAGGTAGAGCTGTCTCCAACTCAAACCGCACATAATCATTTTTGAACAACGACGGATGTGTCTTGCGGGTAAAGTTAGCTGATTCAAGGGGACGCCCGTTAGCGAAAATCTGAACGCGATTTACATCAAACCAATTGGGGCATTGAACGCGAATCCACATGCTTGCGGACGCCCCGCGCAGATCGACATCTTCGCCGACACCAAAACGCTGCGTCTCACCTGCCGGCGACACCACTTTTAATTCAAATTCCAGAAAGGGACCGGTGGTCATCACGGAATGCCCATGTTCGGACGAATGTATCATCTCCGCCAGCGAGATTTCTGCTGGATTATCGGTGGAAGATCGCAGGTAGTTTCTTAGCCATCCCGATCCGTGAAAGTTGTAGTGGGCATCGGTGTTTACTACGCCAGGAATGCGATACCCGAGATTCAGCAATTGCAACCAATGGAAGATGGGATTGGATCGCTTGTCCTTGGCAGCCACGTCCGCTGCCGGGAAGTCAAAAATTTTCTCGGGAGGATGAACTTCGATCACGTCCATCCAACCCAACATGCCACGAAACCCTTCGTCCGGCTGACCGTCCAGATCGCGATCACCCAGGATTGAAGCGATATCCGGATGGTTGGACTGCACGACTTTCGAACTGCTATTGTCCCAAAGAGCAAGTCGTTCAATCTGCTTGACTGGATCCGCGTCCGTTTGTGGACCTCCGCCATCCTGTTCATGCACGTGCATCTGCAATGGAAACGCGTTTTGGTGGTTGATCGGCAAGGGGCCCCCGGTCAGTTCCATACCGCTGCAAGTGGCCATCGCGTGCGTGGCTCCCAACAGCTCCAAGTCGTCGGCATAGGTGTCAATCCGGTTGTGTTCCGTGCAGGGGGCAAACTCAAGCTGTTCGGCGAGAAGATTTAGAACCCGACCAGTCTGATGGGAAACGTTGTCGCCCGACGGCGAGGAATGCGAGTGGAACTCGGTGCTGACCCAGCCGGTTGTATCTACCGTTCTGGGTAATGAACTGGACAATTGTACGAGCTGTCCCGGCAGAACTTCGATCTCTTGGATATCCGCGTCATATTCCGGACCGTGGCTGATGATGACTCGATAATGCCCCGCATCCAGCGGTTGCTCAAAGCTACCGCGGGCGCAGTAAACAACGTTCTTGATGGCGTAAATAGCGGAATCCGGTCCAAAATCTGGGTCTGCCGTGCCTTCTAAACCCTGGAACTGAATCTTGGCGGCAATGGCACTTCCTGCGGCATCGCTTATCCTCCCGCGGACTCGGCTGGGGGATTCAAAGCTCAGCGTGTCCGAACGCGGCCGATCGGAAACTTCAAATTGGTGTTCCCGCGGTTCGTGACCGATGGCTGAAATGCGCGCGGTATAAAGGCCCGAAGGCAAGTGAGTTCGTGCAAAACCATTTGCATCGGTCTGTATAAGCCCTAATTCTTCCTGCCCCCTTTGGTACGCGACCTGCGCATGTGCCATGCCGCCCTGCGGGCACTTTAGCAGCAACGATACGGGATGTACCTCGCGAACTTCCGTCGCCGCCAACATCAGGCTGCGAATCCCAGGTAGACCTTGGGAACAAAAAACACTGCCGTCCCAGGCGAGAGTTTCACCGGAAGCGATAGACTCCGGCTCACCAGCCACCAAAGGCATGCTGCGGCCCGCTTCGTTCCGTAAGCTGTGTTCGTCAACGAGAAAGCCATAGCATTGTCCAAAGTAGCGGTCTTCGGCGAAGAAGCCCCCGTTTTCCAAAGCCCCGGTTTGAAACAGGTTGCCATCGCAGCGTAAGGCGTCTTCTCGGCGGAGTGTTACCGGGCCGTCGGCTCGATTCATCAGCTCCACGCGATAACTCAACCAAGGCTGTTCGTCGCTGACCGTGTATGTCACCCTAGCTTCGGTCTTGTCGTCCGCAATGGAGATACCAGTGACGATGACAGACAGGCTGCCACCATGTAGCGTGGAACCAGAATCCAGCATCTGTTCAGGACCGTCGTCAATGCGACCTCGCAATGTTTGCGGGTCTTCGAAAAGATAGCGACCGCCTGCCGGATAAAAGCAACTGAGCTGATCGCTGCCATGGTGCCGCGTGGTGAAGTCAATGAGCATGCCGCCAACGCCGCGGACGGTCATATTGGCCTTGCGGCCAACTACAGGATTGGCAATCACGGCGGTCACATCAGCGTTTCTCAGCACCCAGTCACCATAGATGGCATCGGTCTCCTTCCCCGCGGGAACGATTTGATCGAAGTTTTCCGATGTCAATTGGATGAGCTCGGCGGGAAAGGCAGTTGTAGCCACACAAAACGCGGCACTTAGAGCGATTGCTGCGACTGGCGAAACCTGAGACCGGTGCATGATGATACTCCTGGTTCATGATGGGGTGGACACTCGATTCTAGCAAAAGCCCATGCCCGGACGCCTTGCTGAGTAGCAACCTCGCACTTTTCAACAATCTTTCATAATGTTAGTAGGCTCGTGAACGAGTTCCGCGATGTTCCGGCCACCGGTTGCGTTGCTTTACTCGGCAGGTGGGCAGCACCCTGGAAGTTCCGGACCGGCGCACGGAAGTAGTCTTCCGAATCCTTGTCCGTACGATTTGAGTTGTGCGAGCGTCCCGAGTACAAGCTGTCCACCTTGGCCGTAACAGCGCTGCGCTTGTTAGCGAGCCTACGCGTTTTACGTTTTGAAGTAGGCTCGTGAACGAGCTTCGCGCTGTTCCGGCCACCGGTTGCGTTGTTTTACTTGGCAGGTGGGCAGCCCCCCGGGAAGTTCCGGACCGTCGCTCGGAACTAATCTTCCGAATGCTTGTCCGTGCGATCTGAGTTGTGCGAGCGTCCCGAGTGCAACCAGTCCACCTTGGCCGTAACAGCGCTGCGCTTGTTAGCGAGCCTACGTTCTTAGAAAAAAACGGCCGATGAAGATTCACCGGCCGTTTCGTAGTATAGACCTGGAGGTCTGGTAGGCGTTGTCTCTTGAGCGTTGGAGACTAACTGTCGCCTTCGTCTCCCTTCATAATGCGTCCGCCTGACTTCAGGTCAAAGTTGGCGACGTTGGGTTCATTTTCTTTGACATCAAAACTGAGGGTCGTCTGCTGGTTGTATTCGATCGCGATGGTCTCTGGGGATCCTGGCACGGGATTGCCATCTTCGTCTTCGTAAGGGTCGCTCAAAGTAGTGATACGTACCTTGTTGGGACCAGGAATCGCACCCTTGCGGCCAGCCGAAAAATTGAGTTCGTACTTACCTTCGGCATCGGTCTTGGCTGCTGCCGGGCGACCACCCGCCTCGGCCATGAAAACCACGGTCGCATTGGCTAGTGGTTCGCCGTCCATCGTGATCGTGCCAGTTACCGATCCGATAGGTGGCCCCTTGGGGCCGCATCCAACGCAGAAAACTGCGCATGTCCCGATGATCAAAAGTGCACTTCGTGTTCTTATCATTTTGATACCTCGTGTTTCCAATGAATCATTTCAATACCGGAGAGATGTGCCATAAGTGCCCGTCCGCAAGACAGGCGTGGAATTGGCCTTTAACGGTAGCCGGTTGGAAAAAAAAGAGCCCTGACCGCAAGCCAGGGCTCTTTCTTTTGCGTTTCCACCATCGCGGCGATTGCCGAAATAGCCCGGGACTAATTCAAATCCAGATTCTCCAGCGTTAGACCATCGCTGACCGAGAAAAGTCTTTGGTAAGTTCCATAGGGTAGGCCATCCGGCTTCAGATAAGCATTGGCATTGTTGATCCAAGCCGTAGCTGTGTGATCAATGTTTTCACTCAAGAAATGCACCGAGCCATCACCGAAAGCAAATTGAGCTCCACCCACGTGGTTGCTGCCAGCGGTTCGGTGAGGTTGTGGATTACCTTCCGGTGCGGTCCAGTTCATGGGCCACTCGCCGTTAACGCAGAGTGCGTTGGTAGCTCCTTGCGCCCACTCAAGACGATCCGATGCACCGTAAATACGGCTTCGATTGCGGCGGCCATTGTCCATGTCCCATTTGGTCTCGCAGATCACAATGGTATTGCTGGTGCCATCGGTCATGTTGGCAATGCCGTAATTCTGGGTGCGGTTGTTTCTTTCAAAGACACCATTCCTTCTCAGGGCATTTCCCGCACCGGTACCGCCCTGCCAGCCATTGTAAGAACTGCCGGCGCCCTGGTAGCTGCTGGTGGCAGATGGACGAATTTGACCGTCATTACGGGTCTCAGGTTTGGTGTCTGAAGGACAGGAGAACAAGGAGAGTGGATTAGCGCACAACAAACCGTTCTGCGTAATCGTCTTCTCCATGATCACGAATCTCTGGTCAAACTGATTGTACAAGTTGCTCTGCTCGAAGAAGGGCAGCAAACCGAATGCCCAGCCGTATCCCATTCCGCCTTGCGCCGGGTTGCCGTTGCCGGGGTTTCCGGCAGGATGGATGCCACGAAAGTGGTGTCCGTAGCCAAAGCGACGATTGGCATCGTGATAGTTGTGCATCGCCAAGGCGATATTCTTCAGGTTGTTTTGGCAGCTCATCCGCCGCGCCGCCTCGCGAGCCGCTTGAACGGCAGGCAGTAACAAACCCACCAAGATGCCGATGATGGCAATCACCACCAACAACTCGACCAAAGTGAATCCACGTCGTTTCATAAGACCACTCCTACGTAACAGGGAGAATTAGTAGCCTCCGACTCCCGCGAAGGCCGAGAAAAGCTTGACTTCCGGCTATCATTACCATTTTTTATAGTGAGTGCAACAAAATAAGGGCTAAGGAATGGCATTTTTTAGATTCTCTAGGGAGTATTTGTTGCCCTTAACGCATGGCAGCCGAGCGTCCGCAGGAGTAGGGCCCAAAAAACGTTGGATTGGAAGCTTATTTGGAGGCAGAACCCGGGAAGTTGCGGACGGTCGCTCAGAAGTATTCTTCCGAATCCCCCTGCGAGATCCGAGCTTGCGATCTGGGCTGTGCAATTCGGCCCGTGCGATCTGGGCTGTGCGAGCCATCCGAGTGCAACGCGTCCACCTTGGCCGTAACAGCGCTGCGCTTGTTAGCGAGCCTACACGCTTTAGGTCTTGAGGTAGGCTCGTGAACGAGCTCCGCGCTGTTCCGGCCACCGATTGCGTTGTTTTACCCGGCCGGTAGGCAGAACTCGGGAAGTTGCGGACCGTCGCTCAGAAGTAGGCTTCCGAATCCCTGGCCTGCGAGATCCGAGCTGTGCGATCCGGGCTGTGCGAGCGTTCCGAGTGCAATTCGTCCACTTTGGCCGTAACTTCGCTCCGCTTGTTAGCGAGCCTACACGCTTAAAGTCTTGCGGATGCTTCAAAGCGAACGCAAATAAGATAAGGAATTCTTCAGGTCCGCGATTGGGTCCGCCGATTCCGTACGGTCCAAGTGATACCAGCCATCGTAGCGACGCTCTTCCAGGACCCCGAGAATCTCTGGAAACTCCGCTGAGCCTTGTCCGAGTGGGACGTTCAATCCTCGGCCTGAAGCCAGGTCGCGGACGCCGTCGCGGGCGATAACTGCCAGCGTATAGTCGCCGCATCGCCGAATGCTATCGGTATCGTAGAAGTCGTGGACGATCAGATTGCCGGGGTTGAATGCGATGCCGATGGCCTGTTCACTCAAGCCTTCCAAGAGCGTAACGAGACGGTCGACAGGCTCCGAACCTGTTTCGCAGGCAAGCATGCTACCAATGTATTGACCATAGCGAGCCAAGTCGTTCAAGCTGGCCTGGAGTTGTTGGTAGGCGGGATGTTGCGGATCCTCAGGTACCCGTCCCACGGCGTTGATCACGACTCTTGCACCGAGGCTGTAGGCGAAACGCATGGCCTCTTTCGTGGCGTCGATACGACGATCCAAGTCTTGCAAGACATCATAGCCGCGGCGGGTTTGAAAACGGATCGCGGCTACCCGCAAGTTCAAGTCGGTCAGTTGTTTCTTCAATTGCCTGCGGCCGGTTTCGCTCAATTCCGACGGCCGAAGTAGATTTCGGGCGTCGATTTCGATTCCGGTAGCCCCCAGTTGGGCAGCGGTTACCAAAGCGGCCTTGAAAGGCTGTCGCAAACTGGACAGCGCGATGGCAAGTTTCAATTCTGGCAAGGCATTCCTCCCATTGGCTGCCAGCATTCTGGCTGTGGATGAGCAAATCGTAAGCAGCAGATTTGAACAGCCTGGCAAAAAAATGTCGAGCCTGCCAGAACACCGACGCGCTTGCCGTGTTTCTTCCCTAGTAACTTTCGCCGCCCGCGAGTTGGCTATGAATTGGGGCGCCTTGACCAGAACCCGCTCGGAATCTCGGAGGGGCTTTTTAGGAATTTATCGTTGATGGATTCACTATGAGAATTGACGTCATTCGTTCCGGTTTGATGCTCATCTTGGGGTTCTGCGTTTCTGCTAGCTTTGCGGAAGACGATGATTCAGTGGCGGACAACGGTCCCAAGCCTCCGGATTTTGAGAACACCGTCTTTTCTGGGCAGTTGTTCTACGATGGGCGGCACATTCCCGGTCCCTACTCGATCGTGGTGGACACAACGGGCGATGGCAGTCGCATGCTGAGCGTTAATGGCATCCAGCTGGTAATCCAAGCTGATTTGGAAGACCAGGATGTCGAAGCTGGTGAGGGTTTTCGCAAACGGGGCCGTCCGGCTTTTGATGCTGACGGTCGTGAGAGAATTGCCAGGGGGCCAGGTCGCATGGGGTGGAATCCAGATTCTGCCGCGATAGGACCCTATCCCAATCGTCGTCGAGCTTCCCCAGGCTTTCGCGGTGATCCGGAATTGGAAGGTCCTCTGCCTAGGAATGCTCGGGATAATCCGAGGTACGAATCGGATGCTCCCGTGCCGGCAGGAATGCAGGAGATGACGCTGGCGAATCAGATCGCTTTTGCCCTTCGCAGAGACGATATCGTTGTTGCGTTTCCAGGGGCGGTCCTGAATATCCTCTCGATCCCTTCGGAAAAGGCTGACTTCTGCCGCATGTTTGTTGAATTGGAGCCCTCGGATTCCATGCGGGGAGATTACTTGAGCCTGGTTCACCCACAGCAAATCGATGCCTGGAGCTTGATGCCCGAAAATCTACAGGTTAGTCAGTCGCTCGAGAACTGGATGCGAGGTTGTATTGCGGAGGCGGATGCAGTCTTTCAGAAAAACCAGCGAGAAATCTTCGCCGTGAAAGTCATGGATCGGAGTGCCTATCCGCTGACGATTATTGGAATGATGTTGGGTGTCTTCGCGCTTGGCCATACGCTGCGTTGGTCGTCTTTGAATCCGGTTGGTGACGAGGCGATTCGTTTCGTTCGCATCGCCTTGATGCTGATTCTGGCCATGTCGGCTCTGGACTTGATATGGACAGCTCTGTCCGCTGCGGCCGGTGAGATGCGCGAGCTGAATCCCATGGCGGTGCACTTGGTGGACTCACCAGGGCTGCTGGTTGTTTTCAAGTTGGTGGTGACTTTGCTGGCTTGCGGGATCCTGATGACGCTCCGCTCGCAGCCCAAGGCTCAATTTGCTACTTGGTGGATGTGTCTGGTTTGCGTCTTGTTGACGTTCCGTTGGGTTGTCTTTCAATCCCTGATGGTTTGAGCACAACCTGTACCGTAGTGGACGAGGCTACGAGTCCAAGAGCCTTGCAAATTGCCGGAACTCGTCGCCTCGTCCACTACAGCCAACCCTAATTTTCAATGGAAATGAAGCTCTAGCCAGGGCGATGGAATTGTCGCAGCCAATAACCGACCTCTTCGTCGCTGAGCAAACCGCTCTTGGGATCGTCCACGACTTCGCTGGATTCGGGCGGGTCTATCCGCTGAAAGAAATCCTGCGATGAATCACTCAAAGCGTCCAGGAATTGGTCGGAAGTGAGCGTCTGAGCTCTTCGAGCCTTGGCCTTGCGACGTAAACGGTGATCACTGGAGACAACCGTCAGGGATTTAGGGTGCGGGTGGCTTTGAATGAGCTCCTCCATCAGATCATCGGCTTCTGCATGATCCGAGGCGAAGCTGACCCTCAGGCCGCTTTCCAATGTCAATTCGGATTCGGTTGCCTCGGCAAGTCGGGGCTTCCCGCCGGCATCGAAAACCACCCGTACGGATGCCAGTTCTTGTGAGGGTATGTGACGCGCTAAGTCTACCAGCATTCGCTGTCGGGCGCGTTCCAGCCAATCCGGTCCCCTGCCCTTGCCGACCCAGTTGCTCTGGAACAGCAGGTTGTAGCCATCAATCAACCATTTCAATGCGGCAGGCACAGGCTGGGAAACTCGATTCGGATGGGTGGGTTCAACTGGCGTCGACCGATGAATGCGAGACTCGCTGTTGTAGCGACAACACATTCGCTGATGAAAGGGCTACAATCGGCCACCGGAAGTCAGACAGGGAACAAGGAAACGTCCATGGGTGTTATCGATTACATCGTACTCATTCTTTACTTCGTCGTCATGATTGGCATCGGTCTGTGGTCCATGCGGCGTGTGCATGGGCAAGAAGACTATTTCATGGGAGGTCGCGGTTTCGGCAAATTGCTGCAAACCTTTGCGGCATTCGGTGCCGGTACGGGGGCGCATGAACCTGTGACCGTCGGCAGGACAGGTTGGACGAGCGGGTTGAGCGGAGTCTGGTCCGCTTTAATGTGGCTTTTCGTTACTCCCGTGTATTGGCTCACCGCCATTTGGTATCGCCGCATGCGACACCTGACACTGGGAGACTGGTTTGTTGAACGCTATGAATCGCGGTGGCTGGGAGCAGCTTACACGCTGTTTGCCATCATCTTCTACATGTTCTACCTGTCCACCATGCTTTCCGCGATCGCGAAATTTGCGGTTCCTCTGATGGGCATTGAAACCCTGGGTGGAGTCGATTTGAAATATGTCTTGGTTCCGGGTCTGGCGTTGATCGTCATCATTTATGGAGTCCTGGGCGGTCTGACAGCCGCATACTATACGGACCTTATCCAGGGCCTGTTCATCATTCTGTTGTCCGTGCTGCTAATTCCATTCGGCTTATGGGCTTTGGTGGAAAATTTTGGTGATCCCAGCACCATGGGTCTGATGGACGGATTTCGGATCATGCACGAACGGGTCTCGGCCGATTATTTCAGCCTTTTTGCTGGCCCGAGCGCGGGTGAGTTTCCGCTGCAATACATCATCTCGTTGAGCATCCTGGCTTTGGTCGGGATTGTGGTGCAGCCTCATTTTATCGCTACCGGAGGTGGTTCGGCGAAAAGTGAAGACGAAGCCCGTATCGGACTGGTCGTCGGTAATTTCCTCAAGAGACTATGTACCATCGGCTGGGCGCTCACCGCCTTGATCGCATTGGCATTGCTGGCTGGCAGCGTGGAGATTGCCATCGATACAGATCGTGTTTGGGGAGTTGCAGCTCGGGAAATTCTTGGCCCGTTGAACATGGGACTAGTGGGCCTGATGCTGGCCTGTCTGATGGCAGCCATGATGAGTTCGGCCGACGCCTACATGATCGTGACCTCCGCCTTGGTGACTCGCAATATTTACGCTGCGTTCATAGATTCGAATGCGAGTGAACGGACCTATCTGTTAGTCGGTCGCCTGACCGGATTGATTATCATCCTAGGCGCATCTCTGGTTGCCATAACCATGGCGGATGTCTTTGGGCAATTCAAATTCGCGGTCGAACTGCCCATTTTGTTTGCCGCGCCATTTTGGATTGGCATGTATTGGCGTCGCGCCACCCGGAGCGCCGTGTGGATCACCATGTTTGTTTCTCTGATGCTATTCTTTGTTCTTCCGTACCTGGCCCCGATCGTATCGCCAGGGCTGCGCGAGGATCCTCGCTTCTGGTCCCAGACGCATTCCGTGACTAAAGTCTTCACTCGCGATGCCACGGCCGCGGATGTGGCCAGAAGAGAAGCTTGGCAGAGTGTTCGTGACCAGGCTCAGAGCGATGGTAACGATGATGTGCTCAAGTTGTTGGGCCCCGAGCCTCCCGAAGCAATAGTCGGCCAGCCGATTGAGATCGTGATGAAAAGCGGGGGGCAGTCCATATGCTGGAGCGGTGGTCTAACG
>JANSWS010000372.1 GCA_024743355.1 bacterium | reverse complement strand
CGTCCAGGCGCGTGAACGATGGTACACGACCGCGCGTTCAAATCGCGTTGGTGCCTGCAGCCACAGGGAGATCGAAAAGGGATCATTTCTGGTAAAGTCACCGCCGGCCTTCACCGTGGCACTGTTATCACCACTCAGCAGCAGGCCCTTTCCAACTCGACCAGCCGTCAGCTGAGGAGCATCCTGGACGGCTCCCGACTCACCCGATTCCACTTCGTTCCGCAGCTGGTCGTCCTCAAGATCCTCGAACTTAAAATGACCAACCAAGCTCGCCTGCAGGGAATGCGTCAACAATTCGGCTAGGGACCTTCCGCTTGCAATCCGCTTGGCCTGAAACGCAGTTGGTCGAACGTCGGTAAGCGATTGCCGCCAGTCTTGATAGCCTGCCTCGGTCGGTTGAAGCTCATCCAGTTGTTGCTGCCGCTGCTGGATCTTCTGACGCAGTTCCGTGGTGGACTGTTCCGTGGCCGGCTCAGGCAGCAAAAGTGTCGGCGTTGGCGTCGCGGAGGTGAAATGACTATACAAGCCGGACTCGTCAATGCTGTTGAAGAAGGCTGCCAGCTGATAGTATTCCCGTTGGGTTATCGGATCGTATTTGTGGTCGTGGCACCGGGCACATTCCAGAGTCAGTCCCAAAAATGCAGCCCCGAAGGTGTTGACGCGATCGGCAACATACTCCGCCCGAAATTCCTCTTCGACACTCCCTCCTTCGTTGGTTTGGCGGTGATTGCGATTAAAGGCGGTTGCCAAGATTTGTTCGCTTGTTGCGTTCGGCAGCAAGTCACCAGCTAACTGCCACGTGATGAATTCATCGTAGCCAAGATTGTCATTGAAAGCCCCGATGACCCAGTCACGCCAGGGCCACATATCCCTATAGCGATCGTTCTGATATCCATAGGTATCCGCATAGCGAGCAACGTCCAGCCAATCGACCGCCATCCGCTCGCCAAATCGTGACGATTGCAGTAAACGGCCCACGAGGTTTTCGTAGGCATTCGGATCCGCATCGCCAACGAACCGGTCGATTTCATCTATGGTCGGGGGAAGTCCGGTCAGATCAAAAGACAATCGACGAATCAAGGTCACACGATCGGCTTCGCCGCTAGGTGTCAGCCCCAGTTCTCGCAGTCGGTCTTGAACCAGAACATCGATCGGATGCAGCCTGCCCGAGTTCGCAGCTTTCGATCCCTTCGCAGCTTGCGTTTGTGCCGAGTCACTACCCGTTCCCTCATCGGCTCCTGGCGAAAGGACCAGTGGTCGCCGCACTGGCGTAAACGCCCAATGCTGGCCATAAGCGGCACCACTCTCTACCCACTCGCGAAGGATTGCTTTCTCGCTTTCATTGAGTGGAATTTTTGCCGCCGGCGGTGGCATCACTTCATCCGGATCCGAGCTGAACACCCGACGAATCAATTCGCTTTCGTCGGGTTTGCCCGGGACAACCACCCATTCATGCGCCGCCTCCTGGACATCCAATCGCAAATCGGCTTCACGATGACTGCTGTCGGGGCCATGACAAAAAAAGCATCGGTCCGAAAGAATCGGCAGCACATCTCGGGAGAAATCAAGAGACTCAGCACTCTGAGCCGCGACTGCGAAAGTGAAACAAGCCAGGACGATCCCACATAGTCTTTGGATACCAGGGATTCGCGCAATGCAAACGAACATGATCAGGAGTCGAAAGAGGGCAGGTGGGAGAGGAAGCGAGGTGTAGGACTATTATAGCCGCCTGGCAGAAACGAAGACACGCCGCGATGAAAGCTGCTTCGACAGCTTGTTTTTTGCGAATGCGGGGACCCCGAACAGGCAACGCTGTACCGCATTTTTGCTTGGATTTACAAGCACGCAGCGCTAGCGAGTGTGTACTCGATGGCGACTGAAACTCACTGGCTGGCGCGTTTTGATGTTGCGCTATTTTGTGAACAGGTGCAAATCTATCATGCGAACGATGGGGCAATCTCACTCTCCACTCCGGGGAGAGTCGGATCCCGACTGGTCGGGACGGCCGGTGAGGGGCAAAGCCGACCCTCTCCGGGCCCCGACCCGCTTCGCGTGTGCCCGGGCCCGACTCTCCCGCTATTTTCGGGCAAGCTGCTCGATACAAAATGCTGCACAGCGTCGCCGAAAAGGGCTCTCAAGAACTCGACGTTTCCGCAGAAACCAGCAACTCTCAGGCTCGCCTAAACCACCCCACTCCCTCCGCTCAACAGGTGATACGTGGAAGGTAATGCGAGGCGGGTGATGCAAGGTGCGACGGCTGGGGCGCAAAAAAAAACGAACGCGTCAAACCGAGTTCGAAGCGTCCGCTTTCCAGGTGCCCAGGACTGGAGTTGAACCAGCAAGGGGTTGCCCCCACAACGACCTCAACGTTGCGCGTCTGCCAATTCCGCCACCTGGGCATTTGGGGGTCTAGTCTAGGTGTTCGATTAGGAACGTCAAGCCACCATCCATGCTTCCGCGTTTAGCCCCTTAGGACAATCGGCGGAGCTACCAGCCTCCCATCCAGGCATCGGCTCCATGCCCGAAGTTCCCATTCCGCGAGCAGCCCATGGCAATTTCAAGGCTTGCCTCCGTCCACAATCATTTTTCTGTAGTCCGAGCTATGGTTCCCGAAGGTTAGGGCTGGCCACCCGGATCACCGGTCCAAGCATACATCTTGGCCAGCGAATCGGCTGCATAGGGTCGGAATCGCTGTTCTTGTCCGGTGGCCTCGTCAAACAAGAGCATGACATGTTCCCCCAGACGCGAGGCAGCAATCGAATCCACGAGATTCGTTGAATCGCTGGCACTCATTTGCATCAGCAATCGCACTTCAATCTCGCGAAGCGCCGTGCGGGATAGCCAACGGTTCACCGTTGAATAATTCTCGGCCCAAATCATGACGTAGATCCCTTGGCTGGGCCCATCCCGCAGAATTTCCTCGAGTTGTTTGTCCGGCTTCAGTTCGGCTTCCCCAAAGCTCGCAAAATCATCTTCCTTACGCAGGCTTTTGATACGTCCAATCTGGATCAGGTGCACTAAGATGGGCGTGCGGTCTACGGGCTCAGCTCCTGGATCTGCCATTCTTTGCTGCAGTTCTGCATGCAAACTTCCTATCAAGCTTTCCGCTTGTCGAGAATCCACGCACTCCAGATCACACGGCAACTGTTTCCAACGCTCACATAACTGCAGGGTGTGCGCATCGGTTGGCTTTGCTGCCTGTATGACAGCCACGCGCGGTTTACATTCCGGTTGCAGGACATGGGCTGCCCGCACGAAGGAGGCGGTCAGAACATCCATCACCGAGGCGGCCTGCTGATCATCTTGACCAACCATCAACAGATTGCGGCCTGACTGTTGTGTGAGCGGCAGCACCACCGCGGGCTCGATCGCCACACTTTCGCCTACCAGGCACCAAATCGCGTTGCGGTTGACCTCGTTCTGGGCTGTTTCAAGCGCCAGGTCGGCGGCCTCGCGCTCCCAGGTCGCCGCCCGATTTCCATCGTAGACAACGGTCCGCGCGAGTCGGTTGGTGGTGGGATCCGCATTTCGGTATCCCAGCGGCAGTTCCGACAACATTTCAACTTGCCTGGCCTTGGTCAACCATCCGATTTGCATCGGCTGATTGCCTTCGATACGTCCGCCCGCGTCGTTGTAGACGGCTTGCCCAGGGTGTTTCAGCCGTGAAGCCGCTGGATTGTCCTCAGCAAAAATTATCTGAGCATCCGAAGCATCGCATTGCAGGGCAATACGAACTGCCATCTGCCCAAGCGTCGTGCGTGGCAGCGTGTAGGAACCGGCCAGCGTTTGGCTAGCCAGTATCGCGTGCACACCAAAGGAACGTCCCTGTCTGACAATGCGGTCCAAGATCAGACTCGCCTGCCCGGACAGCTTGTCATCTTCTACGAATAACTCCTGAAACTCGTCGATTACCAGCAGCATTCTGGGAAGTGTTCGTTCCGGGTGCAACAAATTCCAGCTGGCAATATCCTGGACGCTCGCCTGTCGAAACAACTCGCCTCGCCGCTGCAGACAGTCGTCGACGTATTGCAGAGCGCTCAATCCGAACTCACGATGGCTTTCCACGCCAATGATGTCCGCGTGAGCCAACTCCGCATCCGCATAAACCTGAAATTCCACGCCCTTTTTGAAATCCAGCAACACCAACCGCAGCCTCTCGGGAGAGTACTTCATAACCGCGCTCGTAATCATCGCGTGCAGCAGACTCGATTTACCCGAACCTGTTTTGCCAGCAACAATCCCGTGCTGCGCGGTTCCCACCCCAAGTTTCAACGCATGCGTTCTGCCGACTCCACTCTGCCCGATGGGAATCTCCAACAAATTCGAGCTGTCGGCCTGCCACCGCTCTGCTGCGGGTGGCAACATTTTCTCCAGTGGCACTTCAACGCGGTGTGCCAGCAGAGACCGGCGCCCCACCTCCTGAATAATGCTCTGCGCTTGTTCCTCCGACGGCGCCTCCGCAGGCTCGAATACGAGCCCGCGGCCGTTATCGGAATCGATGGAAAACGTCGCGCCGTCTTCATTCAGTCTCAGGTGCAGCCCGCGACGTTCTACGACCTGCCGCTGTTGTTCATAAGGCCAATTGTGATTCGGGTCGACAATGAGAATCGGAATGAATCCGCAGCGGGCACCAGAGTCCAGCAGACTCTGCAGGCTCCTCCAGCCCGAGTCGTCCAATCCATTGGGAAGACTTGACCAAACCAGCATGCGATAGGGTTCCGCCAAGGCGCCCGCGTCTTGGTTATAGCTTGAGATGTCGCTGTATTGATTGCGCAATGACTGCTGGATGAAGTCCTCCGCGGCCAAAGCCAAGGTACTCAACTGTCTCGATATATGGCCTGGTTGCGTCCAAACGCGGTGGTGAACCAACTCCGCATCGAAGTCGCCCAGATGCATCAGCCAACCGTAATCGCGTCCTAAGCCAGGTGGATCAACGACACATACCTGCACCTGACCGGCGGGCAGGCTGGTGAAGGCCCGCAGAATCAAGTTACGAACGAGGGCTTTGATCCGCAAGTTCGCGGGATCCCCATGAATTACCAGATACTGGTCTTGCAGGGGTGAAAACAGAACCGGCGCCGAGACCGCTTCAGCTGCTTCTTCTTCCTTTCCGTAGTCCGAAAGAATCGAATCCATTCGCAAATGCCCCAAGGGCACGATTGGGAAAGTGTTGGACGGCGGCCAGTGTTCAGGATTGTGGAATGCTTCCCAGGCTGGAAACTGTTGCTGGCACCAGCTACGACTGCCGCCGATAAACCGCAGAGCTTTGTCAGCGGCAACCTGCAATCGCAGTCGACTACCGCGATCAACTTGTTCAATCTGACTGCGCAGATCCTCGCTTTTCCGTTCAAAAAGGCTGTTCTCTTGGGCGATTTGCTGTTCCGATGAGGCCTTTAGCGAATGCATTTGAGTTTGGTAGTCAACATCGGTATCGCTCAGTGACTTCTGCAGCGTGTCGCGGGCTTGCATCTTCGACGTCGCCGCGTGCTGCCTGAGCTCCAATACTTCCTGTTCGAACTGACGCGTTATTTCTGCGGCTTGCTGATCGCGCCATTGCTTGGTCTCAGCGAATTTCTCGTCCCTCGACTTTGCCAGTCGCGTTAATTCGGCTTCGTTCTCACGCACCGCCAACTGATCTCCCAGCTCGCAAGTCCGCTCTCCTTGATCGATAAGTGCCATTAGCTTGGGATACTCGGCGGCTACCGACTTCTTCAGCCAGGGTCTAAGCCCGAAAAAACCCAGCAGCAAGAAGACCACCGTAACCGCGGCCGCGGTCAGAATCGAAGGCACCAATTCCATGGCGCCGCTGACCAGCAAGATGCCCACCGTCGAGACGAAAACCAAGCCGCACAGAGCCCAGAATGCGAAGGACTCAAAGAAGTTGGCCAAGCGATTGTTGGTCACACGTTGGCATTGCTTATCAACTTCCTCCACCAATTCTTGCAGTTGTTGGTATGCCCGAGCTGAGGTATCGGGAGTTGGATAAGCGAGAGGTTCATGCTCACTTCCGGGAATGTTCAAGCTTCTTTGCGCGAGCGACGTATGCGCAGCGTTCTCAGCAGCCGTCAGTTTCTCTTTCAGCGCCAGATTCGCGGCTCGGAAATTCCGCAGACGCTTAATGGGAGCTTCCTTCTTCACCAAGAATTGCCGGTCGATCGCGTCAATTCTCTTCTGGGCATCCGCTGTCAGCGATTCGATCTTGCCCTTGGCCGCCCGCTTGGCCTGGCGCTCTTTCTCCGCCGTTTCGTAGACGGCTCGAAAGGTCTGTAATTCCGCGCTATCCCAGCAAGCCTGAAGAGCCTCATCCCACTGCGTTATCAAGTGCTCGGACGAAGCTTCCCGCTGAGCCAGGATTTGCTGTTGCAAGTTCTCCCACGCTTGTGAATCCACAGCCAGCTGCTGCTGAAGCTGTTCGACTTCCTCAGCAGCCTGCCGCAGCGAACCCTGAGCCCGCTCTTGAAGGCCATGCACCAGTTTCGAAAGCCGGCTCTGCGGAAGGGGTTTGGCACTGGAATCAATCATCGCCAGGACTCTTTCTGATCAGTAATTTTCAGGATCTTGTAACCGCTTGGCAATTTGCTCGAATAATTCGACGGATTCTGACAAGCCTGAGACGAGTTGTGAAATGGCGGGGCGCACTTCCGAGTAATGTTGCCGCAAGAAGTTGCGTCCCTTTTCGTCCTTCCAGACGGACTTGGTTTCCTCGACTTCCAGTTCCAAAGCATCCGCCAGCTTGGCGATTCGCTGACTCACGCCCGGCAAATCATGACTGATGCGTTTCATAGTAGGAGCTTCAAGAACAAGGAACTTAAGTCTCTCATAGTGAACCACATGGCTTGACTCCATGCTGTGAATCGAAGCCCAAATCAACCCACAGCTTTTGAATCGGGATCGGCCTTTTCAGGTGCGGAGACAGGATTGGCGCTTTTGTTGGCCGGAGAGTTTGCGGCCGACCGCAACCCGAGATATTCACGCAGTCTTTCAATTTGCCCTCGCAGATGCACTTGGGCTGCGTTCAAGTCCGCATCGGCCAGGTCACGGCAGCGTTGCACATGCGTTTGACTCAGTCGACGAGCCCGCTCCCAGGCCACGGCAGCATTCTTGGCAATCTGCAATTTTTCTTCGCACAACTGCTTTCGATCCTTCGCCCGTTGTACGCGTTTCTTTTCTTCTGTGCAGGGTCGGCGTTCCTCTTCGCGCACATAGCTCATACAACGACTGAGGTTTTCCCGAGCCTCCACAAAGGCACGATTGGCTCGATTCAGTTCTTCGCGCCAATATCCACTCGCATCACTCTCGATCCATTCGGTCAAGCGATGCAGTTCGATCTGCAAATTTTCAATCTCGCCCAGAAGCCGAGCTCGAAAATCGCTCGTTCGCTCATCGAGCAACTCGAGTTGTTCTACCGATCGAACGTCTGCCTGATCTGCCATCTTCCGCTGCTTTCCTAGGCCCGGGTAAACACTGCTTTATCGCTGTAGATATTGCTCGATGATCTCAGCCTTCTTCAGCAAGTAAGGCACATGTTCATCGGTGGCCTCCAATAATTTCTGCACCGCTTTCAGCTGTTCCTCAAATTGCTCCGCGAACTTCCGATGCTCCTGGTCTCTCCAACTCTCGGCCAGACGAGCCTGGGCCTGTGTCAGAGTAGCCGTAGACTCGCGAATCTGTTGGGAATAGCGCTTCAACATCGCAGCAAATTGACGCAGCTGCTCCGGATCAACGACAGCCTGGGCCATAACAATCTCCGATAAGCCAGTTGTAAACGCCTCGATTTTAACATGATCGCCTGCCTACGTTGGCCTTAGCCGTTTCGCAGACCATCGCGATCGGGCAAGGAATCGGCCTTTCCACGCTCTGGCGAGCGTAGCTACCGTCGCCAGACGGTGGTCTTTTGTCGACATTCCCAACTACGCGCTGGCGAGCGTAGCTACCGTCGCCAGACGGTGG